>REDX01000071.1 GCA_007695355.1 Planctomycetota bacterium | reverse complement strand
ATCCTTGAGCTGGTCGAGGCGCTCCTGCTCGTTTTCGCGCATGCCACTAGTTAGCGAATTATCGATCAGCAGCACCGCAGCCACCGCCCCCTGGCGCTCCAGGCTGGCTTCTTGGCCGCCGCCCCACTGCGGCCGCATCAGGGCCAGGGCCAGCAGCAGCAGGGCCGCCATGCGCAGCAGGAGGAGCAGCCAGTGCTCAATGCGCAGGCGGCGGCGCTGACGGGCCAGCATGACTTGCAGCCAACGCATGGCGCTCCAGTCGATGCGCTGCATGCGCCGCCGGTGTAAAATATGCACCAGGATTGGTGCGGCGGCGGCGAGTAGGCCACCGATCAATAAGAGGTTGAGGAAAATCATCGTCGACCCCCCGGGCCGCCGATGCGACTGAGGGCGCGCACCAGTACCTGGGCCAGATCGTCATCGCTGCGACAGATATCGTAGGTGGCGCCCATGCCGTAGCAGCCGGCGGCCAACTCTTCACCCTGGGCGGCAACGGTGGCTTGGTAGCGCTCACGCACCCGATCCGCGTCCAGCACCAATTCGCCATCGCCTTCAAGGCCGACAAAGCGACAGCTGCCGCTAAAGGGAAAGGCGTGCTCATCGTGGTCGAGCACTTGAAACACGCGAATATCCTGGCGCCGGTGATGGAGCAGGCGCAGGGATTGAATCAGTGGAATATTATCATCAATGCAGTCGGAAATCAGGATTACCAGACCACGGCGACGCAGGCGCGGAGCCAAAGCCTGCAAGGCATCGGCGAGGGCGGTTTCGCCGCCGGGATCATGAGTTTCCAATTGGCTGAGCAGGGTCAGCAGGTGGGGCATGGTCGAGGCTGGCGGCAGGTGCTGACGCACCCCCGTATCGACCAGGGCCAGACCGACGCTATCGCCCTGGCGCACCATCAGGGTGGCGAGGGCGGCGGCGAGCATGCGCGCGCGGTGCAGTTTGCGCCCATCGCCGTAGGCCATGGAAGCCGAGTAGTCGACTACCAAGGTGGCGCGCAGGCGGGTTTCTTCTTCGTACTGACGGATATCCAGGCGGTCGGAACGGGCATAGACCTGCCAGTCGATGTGCCGCGGATCATCCCCCGGCTGGTAGGGGCGATGGCCGGCGAATTCGACGGAGAGTCCGCGCTGAATGCTGCGGTGCTGACCGGCGAGGACATTCTCCACCGCATGGCGGGCAGCCACCCCAACCTGGGAAAGCTTGCCCATGACCTCTTCATGGACGCTGCGCAGGAGGCTCATGGCTAGCCCCTATTTACCGGTCTTTTGGGCCGCCTGCCGCGCCGCCACCAGGCGGCTGATAATCATATCCGTATCCAGGCCCTCGGCCTGGGCGGCGAAGGTGGGAATAATGCGGTGGCGCAGCACCGCCGGGGCCAGGGCGTAGACATCTTCCCGGGCCACATGGTAACGGCCGTGGAGCAGAGCCCGTGCCTTAGCTCCTAATAGCAGCATTTGTCCAGCGCGCGGACCGGCACCCCACTGCAGCCATTCGGTGGCATCGGCCACCGGTTGCTCGCCGCGGGGGCGGGTGCTGTGGACCAGGCTTACCGTATCGGCGATCACCGGATCGGGCACCGGTACCTCGCGCACAATGTGCTGCAGGCGGCCCAGCTCTTCCGCATTGAACATGCGTGATAATTCCGCTTTGCGATTGGCGGTGGTGCGGCGCAGGATCTCCATCTCATCGCTGTGCGAGGGGTAATCCAAGCGCAGCATAAACATAAAACGGTCGAGCTGGGCCTCGGGCAGGGTATAGGTGCCTTCTTGCTCGATCGGGTTCTGGGTGGCCAGGACAAAGAAGGGATCGGGTAGATCGTAGGTGGTACCGCGCACCGTCACCCGCCGCTCCTGCATGGCCTCCAACAGCGCCGCCTGGGTTTTCGGCGGTGTACGGTTGATTTCATCGGCGAGCAGGATCTGGGTGAAAATCGGCCCTTCCATAAACTCAAACTGGCGCCGGCCAGAGTGCGGATCCTCTTGGATAATATCGGTGCCGGTAATGTCCGAGGGCATTAAGTCCGGCGTGAACTGCACCCGATTAAAGCTGAGGTCCAAGACCTGGCCCAGGGTTTGCACCATCACCGTCTTGGCCAAGCCCGGCACGCCCTCCAGTAGACAGTGCCCGCGGCAGAGAATGGCCACAATCAATAACTCCAGGGCCTCATCTTGGCCGACAATGACCTTGTGCACTTCATCCAGTAATTGCACCCGCGCCGTCTCCAGGCGGGCGATGAGGGCCGATTCATCGGCATTGGCAGGGACGGTAGCTGGTTTTGTCACATCGCTCATGGGAGGGGCTCCACAGGGGGTTCCCCATGACAACGGCCTATTGTTGAGGCTGTGACCACTTATTTTTTTCACGGCGGGAGTGATGCTGGTTCTAAGGTCTCCCCCATGATCCTGCAATGACAGCAACTATCGCTGCGCTGCAGGGGTGTAATGTTGGGACTAATGGCGAGGTTATGGAAACCCCTTTATCGTCGCCGATTCGGCAGATGATTACCAGTTACTTTCTACGCGACATTCTGTGCGCTCCCGTCATGGACCATCTCGGAGATGATTATGCCCTTTCCACGCCCATCCCTTGCCTCACCCATAACCCGCCGCCAACTCATTGGCGGCTTAGCGGCCGGGGCAGCCCTGTCTTTGATGCCGCGCCTGGGTTGGGGCGCGGACCCGTCGGCTGGGGGGGGTTCTCTGCAGTGGTGCTGGAGTGGTGGCATTAGCGATGGCGCTGCCAGCGTGGTGGGCTGCTTGCCAGGCATTGAGCGGGTGGCCCTAGAGATTCGCGATGCCGGGGGTCAGCGCCGGGTCCAGGCCCTGGCGCCGCAACCCACCGAGCACGGTATTGTTCGCTTTGCACTAAGCGGTTTGCAAGCGGATACGGTGTATAGCTATTTCTTCCATGACGGTCGGCAAGCGGTGGCCGGCGGCCTATTTCGCACTTTTCCCCTGGTTGGCCAGCCCGCCAATTTTCGCATTGCCTGCGCCTCCTGCAATCGCCAGGGCAATAACCCGGTATTCCAGGCCATTGCCCACCAGAATCCTTTGTTCTTTTTACACATGGGCGATCTGCATTACCGCGATATCCGGCAGAATGAGCCCCAGCGCTATCGCGATGCCTATGCCGCAGTGGTGGGCGACCCGGCCCAGATGCGCCTCTATCGTTCCCGCGGCATTGCCTACATGTGGGATGACCACGATTATGGTCCCAATGATAGCGGCCACGATAGCCCCAGCCGCGAGGCCGCCCATACTGCTTACCGCCAGTGCGCGCCCCATTATCCCTTGGAAATACCCGCTGAATCCCCTGAGCGCGCAGCACCCATCGGCCAGGCCTTTAGCGTTGGGCGGGTGCGTTTTATTCTCACCGACCTGCGCAGTGAGCACTCTCATCAAGCAGGAGCTCACATGGGAGAACTACAAAAAAAGTGGTTCTTTACTCAATTGCTGGAAGCCCGTCAGAACCACGGCCTGGTGGTGTGGATGTCATCCATTCCCTACATCTCTAGCCGGGGGCGTGATAACTGGAATGGTGGTGCAGTCGAACGGCGCGAGATTGCCAACTTCATTAAGCGGCACGAGATTCCCATATGCATTCTCGCCGGTGATGCCCACATGGTGGCCATCGACGACGGCAGCAATGCCGACTACGCCGATGGCGGCGGCGCGCCGATCCCGGTGTTTCAGGCGGCATCCTTGGGTGCGGGTCCATCCTTTAAGGGCGGGCCCTACAATATCGGCGCCCGCCCCGGCCGTCAGCAGTTCGGCATAATGGATGTGGAGGATGATGGGCAGACCATCCGTGTGAGCTGGAGCGCCCGAGATGGTTCAGATGGCATTGGCGATGCCGTGGTCACCGATCGCGACAACGACACCCCCATCCAGCACCAATTTATAATCGGCTAAGGACTTCTCACCGGTCCCTTAGTCGCTCTTCCTCTGCAGGCTGCGGTAGGAGCTGAGCTGTTCCTGGAGTTTACTCAGCGCGCCGGCATAGGCCGTGTTATCGATATAATTGTTCTGCTCCGCTGGATCCCGCTCTAGATCGAAGAGGACGGCCGGCGCATGTCCGGAAAAATCGATGAGTTTCAGGGCATCCCGTTTGACCATGTAATCATCGCCCAGCTGAGAAATGGTAACATTGTCCCAGGGCTGGTCACTGCCGCGCAGCAGGGGGGCGAGAGAGCGGCTATCGGTGCCCGCTGGCATGGGAATGTCGCAAAGATCGCAGAGGGTGGCGAAGAGATCGCAGAGGTTGACATTCTCTGATAAGCGACGCCCCCCGGCAAAGCCCTTGGGCCAGGAAATAATCAGCGGAACCTTGACACTAGCTTCGTAAAACTGGGTTTTTTCCCAAATGCCATGCTGGCCCAGCATTTCGCCGTGGTCTGAGGTGTAGACGATGATCCATTCATCCAAATCTTCGCCAACCTCAGCTAAACTGGCGGCAAGGCGCGCATAATGATCATCCATGCTGTCGATCATGCCATAATAGGCAGCGGTAACGCGGCGGATATCGCGGGTGGTGGCCTGCACATCCGGGCCCATCTGGGTGCGGCTTAAACGCGGGTGCTCACAGCAGGCCTCTTGGTAAATGGGCACGCGATTGAGGTAATAATTGAAGCGCTCGGCATCAATCTGGTAGGGATAGTGGGGCTGGAGCAGGCTGAGCTTGAGCAAGAGGGGCCGATGGCGGGTGGGGCGGTCGTGATCGGAACCGCAAAAGTGATCCAGGACATAGTCCTGGGCCGCTTCGCGGGCCCTGCGATCAAAGCGATTGACCCAGGAATCGCCAATGCCCGCCCGTTCGATTTCTTTCTGGTTGCTCCACTTGCCCACGCCATCCTCGCGCTGATAGCGCGCGAACTCCGCTTCTACGCGGCCCGGGATAAAGGCATCAGCCACTTCCATATCGCCGCTGAAGCGCCGGGTCCAGCCCTGCATCTGATCGGGCCCCATATGGTGCAGTTTGCCGAAGCAGGCGCTGTGGTAGGCGTATTGGGCAAAGCGCAGGGCAAAGGTCATGGAAAAGGGCTCAATATCCTGG
>REDX01000090.1 GCA_007695355.1 Planctomycetota bacterium | reverse complement strand
CGGTAACCGGCAATCCTAATTGTCGCTGACCGGCAATCCTAATTGTCGTTTGACAACCTTATTACCCAGAATAGCGGCATTACCCAGAATAGCGGGGATTGATTATAGCGGGGATTGATTGCGGATGGGCTGCTGAAGACGCGAAAGTTGCCTAGTATTGGAGCGTCTGGTTTAGGATAAGAAAAGCGGGGATTGATTGCGGATGGGCTGCTTGGATCGCGCAAGTTACATAAATAGGCCTTATTGTCCAGAATTGGGCGGCGATTACCACTTACCGGGTCTTGGCTTGGGGTGGACGGCAAGGGCGCTTGGACGGGCCACACTATGGGGCTATCTCACACAGTTGCGCATGGGCGGGTATGTCTGTGGTTAATAATCCGGTATCTCGCCGGTGTTTATTGCTGTCCTTGCAAACAATCCTGCTTCCAATCCTTAGACACCTGTCAATGGCATTAGCCATTCCCAACCCACCCCAGTTGGTATACCCACACCCCCATGATTGAACTACTTCCCATCGTCGGTCTGATCTTCGGGCCCATTATCGGTGCAATTCTTTTGGCCTTCCTCCAATATGGCATTTATCGCGGCTGTTCGGCCGTGGGCCTGGTGGATCGAGAGGCCATACCGATGTTCCCCATCCTCGTTTTTCGCGGCCTGATTATACTTTTGGCCCTGATTGCTGCAGGCGCATTCCTCGCTTTTTATCTGAAAGGCGATGCGCCGGATCCACTGTCTGGTTGGATCTACGGGCCCCAGCTTTCCTCCTCCATCGCCAACCTGCTGGCAAGCACCACCAATGTCCGATAACAATAACACCCCCGTGCAACCTTCTGAGCCGGCAGCACCTGTAGCCGGGCCAAGTGGTTTTCGCACCAGTCGCTCCCACACCCAGGGACGCCATCCGCTGATTCAAATCCTTGGCTACCTCTCCAGCATGTGGAGTGCGGCAATTATGCTGGGGCTGCTGATTGTCGTCACCGGCATTGCAACCTATTATGAGCGAGATTTCGGCCGCGTCATTACCGCCCATGTGGTCTACCAAAGCTGGTGGTTCAATACCATTTTCGCTTTGTTGGCGATTAATATTTTCGGCGCTGCTGCGGTGCGATTCCCCTGGACGAAGAGACAAGCTGGATTTGTCATTACCCATGCTGGCCTGCTCACGGTAATGCTGGGTTTCGCCATTGCTGGCGGTGATGGCGCACGTCGCTTAGACGGCATGCTGGCCGCCCCACAAGGTGAACCAGCGAGGCTTATCGAACTCAATCGCGAGGTTCTCAATCTGGTGGTTGAGGAAACGGGGCAGCGTAGTTCGGTAGCCTTCCGGGTAACCGATTATGCCAACTATCCAAGTTTTCTTCGTTACACCGCTGACATGATCCTGCGCAATACCACCGGCCATCGGCTGATTCACGAGCCCGAGGTAAGTCCGGCAAATCAGCGTGTAAAACTTACCGAAATCGCTGGCCATCCCGTATTCCTGCGGCGCGTCGTGGATACTGCAGCTGCGCAATTGGCCTGGGCTCCGGCAAGTGAAGGGCCTTCGGCGGTGCGCATGCGCCTGGATTTTCACGGTGAAGCCTTTGGCCCCGAATCCGGCCGCTCACAGCAGATTGTGGTGCCCCGCGGTCAGCGACTCGACATGGGGCCAATGGTGATCAGTCATCACCAGCGCACCCTGCCTCCCGCCATTCAACAGCTCTTTGCCCTCCCCCTGCCCGAGGACAGCGGCCCCCTCGGTGACCTCATCATCCTCATCGATTATGAACACGAGCAAATTTTACAGCAGGTTCCCCTGCAGTTTCAACTCAACGATGAATCAAATTCCGACAGCATGCAGATTCAAACAATCAGAGACGGCGATCCCTTCCAAGTGGCCCTCTTAGATTATTTCCCTGAGGTTGAATTTAATGAGCAAGGGCAGCCGCGCCCGGTATCCGATGAACCGCTAGCCCCCCTCCTTGCCTTGCGCCTTGGCTTTGCTGGCGACGACGGCAGCGAAGAGATCAACTGGCTGAGTCCAATGATTTTGGATGGCCTTAATTTCCTGCCCAATCAGATTATCGATAATATGTGGGTGCTCTGGCGCCATCCCACCCTGTGGAAGGGCTTGCCAGATCAAGAGCGCGGCTTGGTGAGCCATCTTGATTTCTTCCATCTCAGCAATGGCGAGCATTTCCTCATTCGCTCAAGTACGGTTTCAGGAGTCAGCCATCGCGGACTGGTAGAGCCGGGCTGGAAAAATGAGGCGAATATGGGTGTCGGCGAAATTATCACTCATTTCGAGGCTTATTTGCCCCATGTCGCCCGCGAGCCACGGCGCGTCGTCATGGACGCGATGATGCGCGATCGCGCCGCCAATTGGATTGAACTTCAGATCGGCGAAGGCCCAGATGCCCAGCGCCATTGGCTGCGGCGCAATACCGCAGAAACCCTGCGGCTCCCCACCGGTCAAGAAGTTCTGGTGACCTATGGGCGGCAACAATACGATCTCCTTGATCGCCATGGCTTTGAAATAACCCTCCAGCGCTTCATCAATGAAAAGGATCCAGGTGGACAGGGCAACGCCACTTACACATCTCTGGTCCGCGTCCGCTACGCAGACAGTCGACCTGCGGTGCAGGCGGAAATCAGCATGAATGAACCGCTTCATGAAGGCGGCGTCACCCTTTACCAGACCGCCCGTGCCGAACAGCCCGACGGCACCTTTGTCAGCTTTTTCACGGTGGCCCAAGACCGTGGCCGCCCCTTTAAATACTTGGGTTCGCTGCTACTGGTGGCAGGCATCTTGACCATGTATTTCATGAAGGCTAAGGGGCGGCGCAAGCGTTCTCCGCCGCCTGCAGCCTAGCCTTACCCCTCCATGTACTCCCTAAGGATCATGTCATGACCTCTGATACCCACTTCGTCATTGGACCGGCCCGAGCCCCCCTCGGTTTTGCCCAGGGCTGTGCGCTGAGTTTGATCCTTGTCATATTTTCTCTAGGCCTGGCCGGTGCCCAAGAAGGCTACTACCCCGTCCTAGAGGCCAACGAAGGCCCGGTCTCATCCATTGACGGCCCCTTACTCGTCAAACAGCCTGCCATTGTTGGCAATCTGCCGGTACTGCATAATGGACGGGTGAAACCACTCTCGGTGGCTGCTCGCCAAACTCTCAACACCATTACCGGTCGTTCTACCTTCGGGCCGGTGGTGGGTGAAGGGCTCGGCATGTCGGTGAGCGAGCGCTATAGTGCCGTCGATGTTCTTATCTCTTGGTGGAAACACCCTCAGCAGTGGCGAGAATTACCGATGATTGAGGTTCCTCGTCGAGAGGTCCAAGAACATCTTGGGGTGGGACGCTGGGCCTCTATCAGTCAACTACAAGATGGCGATAACGGCCGTACTTTGCGTCAATTGCGCCAGGAAGTACAGCGTTCACAAGACACTGGCGAAGCACGTCGAGATTGGAATGATCTCAAAGAGCGGACTCTGGATGTGGCCCGTACGGTGCCCTTTGCCATGGCCATACTGCAGGGCTATGCGATCGATTTGATCCCACTCATTCAAACTGAAGAGCAGTTACAATGGGTCATGTCTTTGGATCACCCCCATTTGGACGGTTCGGTTGCTTGGCAGGCCCGAGTCATGGAGGTGGTTTTGCCCTTTGCCACCAGCGGGCGCACCAACTGGCGAGAGCTGGCCACAGAGCGCTTGGTGGAGACCAATGTCTGGATTAGTGTCCGCGACGCCGCCTTATTTCCTGACCCCCTCCTCGAATCATGGCCCGATGACTTCTCATTGTTGGCTCACGCTACGGCTTGGGGAGAAGCCCTGCGCTATCAGAAAGCAGATGAAATCGAAGTCGCTACTCGTGCCCTCGAATCAGCCCTTTATCAGCTAGCCGAGATCGAGCATCTGCAAGGACATGGCGCCGGCGAACATTACCCCGAGCCAAACGTTATCAAAACCGAACTCTTCTATGAAGCCTCGGGCATTTTCACCTGGACCTGGTTGGCCTACCTCTTGGGCGGCATTCTATCCGCTATCGCTCTGGCCCGCGCCGGAAGCGCTTCGCCCTGGGGCCCCCTCCTGTATAGCGGTATTGCGATAACCGTGGTTGGGGTAATCCTCAATGCCTTTGGTTTCTACCTGCGGCTCACCATTTCCAGTTGGGGTGCGGTAACCAATTTCTACGAAACCTTTATATACGTCGCCATGGTAGTGGCCATTCTTGGCACACTTATGGGGGTCATGTTTCGCAATGTCTACTATGTTATTTTTGGCTCCATTGGCGCCGCACTCTGCGCCATGGTGGGCGAGGCCATGCCGCCTGATTTAGGCCGCGATATCAACCGCCTGGAACCGGTCCTGCGCTCGGTCTTTTGGCTTTGGGTGCATGTCAAAGTAATCACCGCGTCCTATGGCGCCTTCCTCTTGGCCTGGCTTATGGGCCTTTACGCCCTGGTGGTGGCGGCATGGAAGCGCGAGCAGGTGAGTAATGCCACCGCCCACGCCCTCTACCGCTGTCTGCAGATTGGCTTGGTGCTGATGATCGCTGGCACCATTCTTGGTGGCATTTGGGCAGATGCTGCCTGGGGCCGCTTCTGGGGCTGGGATCCGAAAGAGGTTTGGGCCCTGGTAATTATTCTGGTTTACCTCATCCCCCTCCACCTGCGCTATATCGGGGCGGTACGCGCTACCGGCCTTGCCGCCTGGTCTGTCCATGGATTCGCTTCGGTGGTCTTCAGTTGGTATGGCGTCAACTTTCTCTTGGGGGCGGGTCTGCATAGCTATGGCTTTGGCGAAGGCGGACAGCATATCGTTATCCCGATTAGTGCCGCAGTCATCCTCATTGCCGTCATCGCCCAACTGCGCATTCCTCGCATCGCCAAGTCGGGGCCAGCTCAGTAGGGGTCATTGGATCCCTAACGCATATCTAGGGAGACCAGCTTAGGGCCCAATCCACCCTCGCCGTGAGCTCTGGTGCTTCCCAGTGCAATTTCCTCGTCTCTCCAAGCCATTGCAGGGCTAGTGGTCTGCGCCAGAAATCCTGCAACCTATCCTTGCCGCACAACGCCGTC
>REDX01000072.1 GCA_007695355.1 Planctomycetota bacterium | reverse complement strand
TCGACGTGATAGACTTCCCCCATGCCCCCGTAGCCGATGCTATCGACGAGGCGATAGGATTCGATCTCCAAACCTTCGCCGGCCTGAGCAGCATCCATTGCCGACTCTACCTCGGCGGCCTGCTCCTTAGAAATATAACCGAGCTCCTGAATCACCTCCCAGAGCGAATGCACACGGCCAGCCGCCTGGTCTTGGCGGTGACGCTCTTGGGCAAGCTTAAAGTCATGGGGCGCTAGGTAGCCCTGCTGGCAGGCCAAATTGACGTAGCGCTGTGACTGCATGGAAGCACGCTCTCCTAGAAACCCCTTTATCACCGAGATGAGCGGCGAAGCAAAAGAAAATCATCGCACTTAGGCGCGCGGGTGGCACTGACGATGAATATCGCGCAGACGGGTGGCATCGACATGGGTATAACGCTCGGTGGTCGACAGATTGGCGTGGCCCAAGAGCTCTTGCACCGCCCGTAGATCAGCCCCACCCTGTAAGAGGTGAGTGGCGAAACTGTGCCGCAAAAGGTGCGGGTACACCCGCTGACGCAGTCCAGCCAGGGCCGCCGCTGTTTGCACCACCCGCCAAATCCCCTGCCGCCGCATGGCGTTACCTCGACGGGTTAGCAGGAGGGCGGTCTGGCGAGGATCCCGCTGCAGCTGCGGACGCAATTCTTCTAGATACCTGCGGCAGCACTGACGGGCAGCCTCACCCAGGGGCACCATGCGATCCTTATTACCTTTGCCACGCAAGACGACCAAACGGCCACCATCACGGAGATGATCCAGGCCCAGGCCCGCCAATTCACTGGCGCGACCACCGAGGGCATAAAGTAACTCGAGAATCAGGCGATCACGCAGTTGCTCGGGCCCAGGGGGAGGGTGGGCCAACAGGGCTTCGACCTCGGTCGGCGAGAGCACCTCGGGAAGTCGGCGACGGGCCTTTGCCGACCGCACCTGTTGCAGGGGATCTCCAGGCAATTGCCGCTCAAGATGAAGGAATCGCACATAAGCACGCAGCGCGCTTAAACAGCGATTACGTGAACTTACCGCCAGCCCCTCCTGCGCACAATACTGAAGGAAATCACCACAGGCCGCGGCGTCGAAGACTTCGAGGCGCATGTTTTGCGCCTGCAACCAGGTATGGAATCGTAAAAGGTCGGCGCCATAAGCTTCAAGGGTACGAGGCGACAACTGACGCTCGAAGCGGCAGTAGCGCAAAAAATCATGACCACTATCGGGAAGGCGCAGATCTGACATGTTTATTACCAGCTGCATGCTGACATCGGCCAAGACTGAGGCAATGCTGACTGTTGCATTGCGAAGGGTTCCCGGCTGCTGGTTGCTGCTTGCATAATGATGAGCAGAGATCAATAGTTGACAGATATGGATTGGCAACCCCAAGTAACCCAGGATGAGAATGGTATCATAACCATTACCATTGAGCAAGCCCATGCCGTGGTCGATAGCGAGCAGTGGCTTCGCCTTTTCGAGCGCTTAGTAGACTCTCGTGTTCGCGGCCTCATCCTCGATTGTTCGCAAGTAACTACCCCCTCATCGCCATTGATGAGCGCGCTCACGTGGTGCCGTCAGCTAGCGCATCGACACGGCATTGAAGCCTGTGTTGTTGGCTGTCAAAGCCGTTTGACACGGGCCCTAGAAATCACCGAGTTGACCCGGGTCTTACTTATTGCCGAGAACGCGGGTGCCGCAATTGAACTGCTACTCAGGCCTCAAGAAGGTGCCAGCGGAAGCTAACCGTGGCTCAATCGCTTACCTGGGTGAGAATGGGCAGCAAATAATCCCGTTTTTTCATGTCCTGAAGATCTATCTCCATGACCTCTTCCAAGCTGCGCTGCTGCGCTGGCGGAGTTTGCTGGCGATACAAGCCATCGGCCACGCACCAGATGAGAAAGACCTTTTTCAACGGTGCCGCCTGTCCACCTAGGGCCACCAAGCGATCCACCGCCGAACGCAGATGATTGGTGTCAGGGATAGATGCCCTCGACGCAGACAAGCGCAATTCCTCAAAATCCAGGGCTTCCCAGTTGCAGCCGCGCACCGCCGCTAAGCAACAGGCCCAATACCAGGTTTGGGTGGCCTCCATAACATAGGGATCATCATGGCTTCCCTCAAGCACCCCGCACAATTCGTGCATTTCCTCGCCCCAGCGACGCAATAAGAGATCGGCATCGCCAGCCAAGAGAAGCTTAACCGTGCCCGAGATCCGCGATCCGCGGGCCACCTGAAAATCGTGGATGGTTTGCGCATCAATACGTAACTGCTGATAAATATTGAAGATCCGACGCGGGCTGGCCATGGCTGCTCAACTCCGGGGGAAAGGGGATAGCGTAGGCTGAGGGGCGGCATACTGGGGCCACCTGGCAGCTGCTCAAGGCTGGATCTGCGCCTCGGCCAGGATTTAGCGGGGAAGAGATAACCAACATTGCATCCGCATCCATCGTTATATGTTGATAGAACGATACACTGAGCATACAGCCCAGCTTACACAGCCCGCCTAGGAGTACACCCATGAGCAGCACCGCCGCCATCGAACACGTTATCGCCGATCCCTCCCAGGCCAGTTGGGGCCGCCGCGAAATCGCCATCGCCGAGCACGAAATGCCAGGCTTGATGGCCATCCGCGCCAAGTATGCCGCCGAGCAACCGCTCAAGGGCGCCCGCATTACCGGCTCCTTGCATATGACCATTCAAACCGCGGTGCTGATTGAAACCCTGGTTGCCCTTGGTGCCCGAGTGCGCTGGGCTTCTTGCAATATCTACTCCACCCAGGATCACGCCGCCGCCGCCATCGCTGCCGCCGGCATCCCGGTTTTCGCCAAGAAGGGCGAGAACCTGGACGAGTACTGGGACTACACCCATCGCATTCTCGACTGGTCCTCGACCGGCGAAGAACCCAACCTTATCCTTGATGACGGTGGCGATGCCACCCTCCTGGTGCACCTGGGCTCCGATGCTGAAAAGGATCCCAGCATCCTCAACCGCGTCGCTGATAATGCCGAAGAGCGCATTCTCCTCACCTCGATTAAGGCCAAGCTGGCCGAAGATCCCACTTTTTACTCGCGCAAGGCTGCTTCGATCATTGGCGTTTCCGAAGAGACGACCACTGGCGTCCATCGCCTCATCGAGCGGCAAAAGAACGGCACCCTGCGCTTCCCCGCGATTAATGTCAACGACTGCGTTACCAAGTCCAAGTTTGACAACCTCTACGGCTGCCGCGAATCGCTCATCGATGGCATTAAGCGCGCCACCGATGTTATGATTTCTGGCAAGAAGGCCGTCGTCTGCGGTTATGGCGATGTCGGCAAGGGCTGCGCCCAGGCCTTCCGCGGCCAGGGTGCCACCGTCTATGTCACCGAGATCGATCCCATCTGCGCCCTGCAAGCCTGCATGGAAGGCTTCCAAGTGGTCACCATGGAGCAGGCAGCCTCCTTCGGCGATATCTTTGTCACCACCACCGGCAATGTAGATGTCATTACCAAGGCGCACATGGCGCAGATGAAGCACAATGCCATCGTTTGTAATATTGGCCACTTTGACTCGGAAATTCAGGTCGGCGGACTGGAAGAGGATCCCAGTATCGGCTGGGAAGAGATCAAGCCCCAGGTCGATCACGTCATCTGGCCCGATGGCAAGCGGATTATCCTCTTGGCCAAGGGCCGCTTGGTGAATCTCGGCTGCGCCACCGGCCATCCCAGCTTCGTCATGTCCAATAGCTTCGCCAACCAAACCCTGGCCCAGATCGAACTCTTCACCAAGGGTTCGGCGATGCAGAAGGAAGTCTACCTGCTGCCCAAGCATCTGGATGAGGAAGTGGCCCGCCTTCACCTCTCCCAATTAGGCGCCACCCTCACCGTGCTCAATGATAAGCAGTCCAGCTATATCGGCATCGACAAGGCCGGCCCCTACAAGCCCGATTCCTACCGCTACTAAGCAGGCTCTTCTACGGCGTCGGCGGCGGTCAGGGCATCGATTCAAGCCGTGATCGCCGCCAAGTCGTTTCGTTTTGCCGACACTAACTTGGTGGCGGTGAGAGCGCTAAGCCTGTGACACCGCGCCACAGCGCCTCTACATAGGCGGTGGCGGCGTGATGGCCGAGGATTTCAGCACGCTGCGCGGGCTCACCCAGCATGGGGTTCCTCCGCTTCGCCATTTCCAACGATGACCTACGCTCCGTCTTCATAATGGGAGGAGCTGAAGCAAGGGCGAGGATTGCCCAAGGCCATGCCGTGATTCGCTTGCCTTCATGAGCCCTCCCCAGAATGAAAGGGGACATCGCCAAAGCCGGAAGGAAAATGGGCCCCATGAGTTTTATCGATCGTTTACGATCCATCGGTGTGGTTGCCGTCATTCGAGGCAAGAGCGCACAAGCAGCGGTGGACATCTCCTTGGCCCTCATTCGCGGGGGCATTACTGGCATTGAACTGACCTACACCACCCCGGACTGCGCCCAGGCCGTGCGTCAATTGCGCGAGCAGGTGGACCACACGGTGTGCATTGGCGTCGGCACCGTGCGCAGCGTCGAGCAAATCGAATGGGCGGTGGAGGCCGGTGCTGAATTCGCCGTCAGCCCCCACTTCGAGCCCGATCTCATGATTAGCGCCCTGGAGACCAACCTCCCCTATCTGCCCGGGGCGATTACCCCCACCGAAATGGTGCAATGCTGGGATAGTGGTGCAGCGGCGGTAAAAATCTTTCCTGCCAATCTCGTCAACCCTGCCTACATCAAAGCCGTCGCTGCCCCTCTGCCCGACATTCCCCTCATGCCCACCGGGGGCATTTCGCCGGAAAACTTCATCCCCTGGCTAGAAGCAGGGGCTGTGGCCGTGGGCATGGGCGGTAATCTACTCAAGGGCAATCTTGAAGAAATCGAAGCTACCGCCCGTTTGGTGAGCCAGCAATTGGCGGCCTATCAGGAAACCAGTAGCTAAAATCAGACCCCAGCAGGGCGGCGCAAAGCTTTCCTGAACATGGACTCAGTCCCTCCACGGACACGCCTGGCGCCCCCCCTAGCCCGCATCCCTCACCACCATCCTGCCGAGGCCGTGTAGAGGTGTGAAA
>REDX01000213.1 GCA_007695355.1 Planctomycetota bacterium | reverse complement strand
ATGTCATTGGCCGTGGTTTCGATGGGGGTAATCACCATGTTTCTCATGGTGCCGCAGGGGATTCGCACCCAAACCCAGGTGCGCTATAAGGTGATTGCCGCCGCTAAGGCTCAGGAGGTGGTGAATATTCTCCGTCAACATCAGCCCGGCGTATCCTTTGATGCCCGCGACCAGGATAAAGAAGGGGTGTTCCCCTGGGACACCCGTAGCACCTATAAATCCATGGCCCCGGATCTCGAACCGATGCTGGAAAATCTACGCGGCACCATTAAGCCCCTGCCCGAGGAAATCGCCCGCCGCCTAGTCAGCGATAATGACGAGATCCGCACCATCCTCAATGAGGGTGGCCGCATCTACTATTTCTATCCTGGGTTGCCGGCCCAGGGCCTGGAAAGTGTACGCTCCTCCCCCATGGATCTCAATTGGATTGATGGATCGCGTAAAATCATTTTTGGTGTGGTTGGAGCACCGCAGCAAAATAGCATCCTCTATCATCCCAGCGTCAAAGTGGGCCCCTATCAGGACTTTTACCCCTCCCCCCCGGCCCATGGCAGGCAATCGATCATGAATGCCAATGCCTCCGATGGTGATTTTTTCCATAGCAGTCGGCGCACCTGGGTGACCGACGTCTGCTATGATGCCCTCGCCCGCGACGCTGCCATTCAGCCGGTTTTTGAGGCGATGAAGGCTTTTATGGATGCGGTGGGCAATCCTCATACGGCCCAGCGCACCAGTACTTCAGCGGCCACCTCTCGGGCCTATGTCGAGGCCGCATTGGACTACGCCCTGGATACTGGCCTCACCTTTGGCGATGCCGGCGCTCAAGACCTCTTCCTTCTCGGCCTGGATTTAAGACTCTACGAGCAAGCACCCCGGCCGCTCACCGCCACGCCCCCTCTCACCTGGCCACCTCTGGTTCATAGTCATCCCGTAGACTTGACGCCACTGGATATCGGCCTCAGCGCCGAGGCTCTGGAATTGGAAGCGGATGCCAGCGATGAGGAAATTTGGGATAGTTATTTCGCCGCCTGGCCGCCGCGCTTCCACAATTTCGTCACCACCATGAGCGCCCCAGATCACTGGCGCCGGGTGCTGGCCCTGCGCTATCTCGCCCACGCCGCCATGACCCTCAGCGCCCATCATCGCGATGACCTCGCCGGTGATGGCTTTGAACTGATTATCGACAATCCCAACTTTGACCCCGAAGAGCCCGAGGGCCCGGAAAACCCTGCCCAAATTGTACGTCGCATAACCCTTGAGGGCATTCGCGCCTGGCACGAAGCCTCGGTGCAGATGGGCATTCGCCATGCCGACCAAGCCGGGCCTTACCACTGGGCCGCCCCGCGGCCGCTGAATCGCCAGGTGATGATGGATCACCCACTGGTGCAATTGGATCTACAATCCCCGGTTATTCGCCGCAGCGTGCCCTTCAGGCCAAATACCGGCAAAAGCTCTACCCAATATCCCCGGGGCTTTGCCAGCTCCATGGGCACCCACTTTCCACCCCTAGTCAATAGTAATCAGGTTTTGCGCCAGCAATGGCGCGCCTTGTATCCCCAGGCTATCCAGGCACCGGGACTCAGCGATCGTCCGTGGATGTACCCAGGACGCATTTTAGACGTCAATAACGATGGCCTCATTGATCACCATGATCTCAACCTTCCCAATGCCAGCACCCTGCACGCCGAAGCCGCCGTTGGCGATGCCCGTCATTTTAACCTGGGCGCTCCCTTTGCCCCCCAAGAGCGGGCCCGGCAATTGGTATTCTGGGCGGTGGATTGGCAAAGCTATGTGGATTTCGAAAGCGCTCCCTCGGCCGCCATCGACGCCAGTCGCTATCCCATCCCTGCCCCCGCCCCCAATCACTCCAGTCCCCACACCGACTCCATGGCCTGGACGAATCCCTATTTAAGCAGCAGCGATTATCGTCGTCAGATTAATGGCGTCC
Organism: Planctomycetota bacterium; assembly: GCA_007695355.1. Lineage (GTDB taxonomy): Bacteria > Planctomycetota > UBA11346 > UBA11346 > UBA11346 > REDP01. Next base: position 20,190 of record REDX01000213.1, on the reverse strand, counting down.
TCGGCATTAGCGCCCTCTCCAATAGCGGCCGCAATCCCGAGCTTATATACCTCTTCACCGCCCCCTCCCGACGCTGGGACCCATCGATTAATAATTTTAGCCAAGATTTCAGCCAAGATTGGTACACCAATAGCAACACCACCAATATCGGCCAACTCAATGATGATATTCCCATTATGTCAGAAATTAATGTTTGGCTAGATCCACGCATGGTGCACTTGTTTTCAGGCCACAGTTCCAGCTCCCACGAGGCCATGTGGAATAGTCCAGGTGTGCGCATGCTCGATTTACGGGCCGAATCCGAGCAAAATATGCCTAATGCGGTGCGTGATAGTTTCTACGGTCACAACCGCGACCTCTTCAATATGATGGTCTTCCTCGGCCGCTATGGGGCCAATCGCGATGGCAATTTCAATGGCGAGTGGGTGAACTGGCGACAAATCTACGGCCTTAGCTCTGGCAGCTCGTTTAAAAATGTCGCTGAGGTCAACCGCGGTTCCATCCCCACCTCGGTACAATTACGGGCAACCACGGTGGCCCGCTTTAATTTCTACGACCCCCGACTCAGCGGAGGGTTATTCCAATGATTTCTCGCCGCGGCTTTACCCTTTTAGAAGCGATGATTGCCCTCTCCCTGGGGGTGGTGATTCTGCTGATTACCTATTCCGGTTTCCGAGTGGCGGCAGCGAGCATGACCGCCACCGAACGCCGAGCCCTGGAAAATCAGCTGCTGATTACCGGCACCATGATTGCCCTCGACCAGGCAGACCTGTGGACCGATCTCGACGTGGCCTCGGATCCCAGTCAGCAGGGCCTGCGCACCAATCCCAGCAAAACTCTGAATCCCCTCAGCAATCCCTACGCCGCCGATGCCAGCGATTGGCAGCAATTGCCGCAGCCCTTTACCGGCCTCAACGAAAGCTGGCCCCTGGCCACCGCCGTTGACTTCTTCGATCCTGACGGCTGGCACCCCCATAATGAACGCTCTTGGTACCGCGGCGATGGCGGTCTCTTCCTCGCCAGTGGAGCCGACTATGTGGACGAAAGCGCCTATGGAAATTACGCCATTGGCAGCGCCGCCGGCAGTAGCGTGCAGCCCCTCACCGGCCATACCACCAGCGTCTCTCCAACCTCTACTTGGTATGCCAGCCAGCACGAAGGCCTCAAATACGGCCTCGGTTTTTATGGTTGGTTCGATTATCTTCCGGCCCATGCGATGATGGATTACTATTCTATTCACAGTAATCAGCGGGCGCTGCGGCCGGTGGAACTGCGGCGCCTGCACCGCATGCGCGAATCCGAATGGGGCGGGCCGAGCATGGCCATTGTATCCGATGACGCCATGTTTGTCTGGGACGTGAACCCCCAGTGGCATGGCAGAATAGCCGAGCAAACTTTTTGGCCCCATGGCGGCAGCTGGGTTGCCAATGGCATTCCCACGTTGAACCGCTCTGGCGCCGAACGGGTGGTGAGCCGCGGCTCCTATCTCCGCGATACCCATATGGCCATAAGTGGCCCGGTGCCTGGCGAAAGTGCGGTATCTGATCGCCGTCGTGCCAGCCTCAATCGTATGATTATTGGCACCTATGGACACGGCTGGGAGCCCATGTCGGCCCTCACCGCCGTCATCCAAAGCGCCAATCGCGAAAGACGCATTATTCAGGATCCACCAGAGGATTGGCCGACGGTACAGGTAGGTATGCGGCGGATTATGCACATGGGCAATGTGACCTCCTATGCCTTTGTCCGTCTTGTCGATCCCATTAGCGGCGTTTCCGAGGAGCTTTTCCTGCCGGTACTCTCTACCTCCCTGCGCGGAGCCCGCATGAATCGGGGGCTCGATCCATGAGACCCATGAACCCTTCCCCGCAGCAGCAGCGCCAAGGCATCGTCCTTATCCTGGTGACCATTATTATGGTTATTCTAGCCGTTCTCACCACCGCCTTTCTCACCCGCATGCGCAATACGGCGGGATCGGCGGATGAAGTTATCCGCCTCGCCCAGAATCGGATTAGTCTCTTCGCCGCCCTTACTTTTATCCAGGAGTCATCGCGCATTGGTTATAGCCGCATGGAAGCTGGCGCGCCATGGCTCACCGCCGAGCATCGTGAAGGCCATGGCTGGATCGATGTACGCGTAGAAGTGCCAGACGATAGCACTGCCAGTTCCAGCGAGGGCTATCAACGCTTCGCCGACATTGCCGTCGTCACCGATGACAATGGCTCCATATCCTATGTCCCTGGCGGAGTCACCCTGGTTGAACACGACGTCAGCCGCCGCATTGGCCCCCGCGCCGCCGATGGCCGCATCCTCTGGCCCTATAGCATCCGCCGCATGCAGGGCATTCAGCGCATTGAAGTCACGGATCCCGGCAGTGGCTATAGCGCCGAGCCAACCGTGAGCATCGCCCCGCCACCTGGAATAGGGCGTCAGGCCAGGGCCCGCGCTGTGGTTCGCGAGGGCCGCCTGCAGCGCATTGAAATCATCGATCCAGGTTGGGGCTACAGCAGCCAGCCAAGTGTGACGGTGAGTGGGCCTGCCAGTGCAGAGGCCACCGGTGGCGCGTGGGTAAATCCCGACGATTGGAACAATTACGTCTACGCCGCCGTCGCCACCGCTAACCCCACTTGGCCGGCACCGGGGTCAATCATTCGCGTACCCTTTTACCGCCAGCAGCGGCCACCCTTTGCCGTTGATCCTACCGTGGTGCGCAATCCCATACCCACCGACCATACCCAGCCCACCTTCGGCATTCCCTTTTTTACCAATCCAGATCCCCTGCCCTTATTGCCCGATGGCATGAGCATGGACCCGACCAATCCCGGACCATCGACCCAGCCCAATTGGCGCTCCGCCTGGGCCGCTGGCGATCCCATGCCGGCTGCCAATTCCACCAACCTCGGTTGGTTCCGGATCTACCGCGAAACCGGATACGAGCGCGATCGCCCCAGTAATGCCGGCCCACCGGGATCTACCTTTATTATTACCGTGGGTTCTGGCGGCACCCTGGGTTTCCGCGATTGGGCGGATGTCGAAAGCGCTGGAGCCACCGCCACCTTTGATCATTCGCCAGATCTCTTTGACATGCTAGCGGCGGGCGAGCGGCGCCATAGTTACCGCGTTGAGTGGATCGGTGGCGTCGGTGGAGGCGAAGAGCATCTCTATGCCCTTCCCCTGGCCGCCCATCGCTCGGTACAGCCGGCCATTGGCGAAGGCGGCTCATGGTACGAACAACTGCCGATCAATAGCAGTCGTTTTTTGGATCAGTATACCACCCTCGGCCAAACCATTCCCAGCGTCTTTCAAACCTCTCCCCCACTCCCCCGCAATTACATCGGTACCATCCGCTATATCCAGCGCTTAGAGCCCCACACCATGCCTGCCAATTGGTAGGAGTACACCATGTCACGATGCAATTTCTCTCAACCATCAATGCCAGCGCTGCGCGGCTTTAGCCTGATAGAGATGCTTTTAGTCCTGGCGATTATTGCCGGTCTTAGCGGACTGCTGGTTTCCGGCGCCTTTGGCCTACGGCGTTCCACTGACATCGTACGTACTGAAACCATTATCGAAACTCTGCGCCAAGCCATTGAGCTCACCGCCTCCGAACGCGGCTCACCGGTGATTCCAGCTGAACACCCCCTCGCCGGTAGCTTCGGCAGCAGCAGCGCTCCGCGTATGCTTTTCCAGCGCTCTCAAGCCCAGGGCGGACAGCTCTTGAATTCCCCCACCGCCCGCACCGGCCAAGCGATAAAAGGTGTCAGTCTCGATCAGGTGCCAGGCAGTTGGCAGGATGCGGTACTCTTGCCCGATGATGTCTATGCCGATCCATCCCTGCCCACCCTCTATGGCCTGCCCCGTCAGCGCATAGGCTACCTTGGCGCCAATCTTCAAGGGGTCCAACATCACCACCTTCTTCCACGCCCGCACAGCAGCAGTGGCAGCCATAGCGCCAGTGAGATCGAAGCGATGATTCATGGCAAACGCTATCAAGTTACCTCCAACGACAACGAAAGCGCCAATGCCATGCTTATCGATTATGTCCTTGGCAGCACCACCGCGAAAACCGAGCTCTCCAAACTGAATAGCAAATCCCACCTCAATGAATTGGATGCCCTCTACGTTGGCGCCGGCGATGGTTCCTACGCGGTCTACGGCAGAGTTTTCGTCCCCCGTAATGAACAGGCAAACCAGTGGGAACCCGGTTTTGTTCGTGATCCTACTGATAACCTGTGGAAACGCTACCGTATCCGCGGCCTCGCCATCTACGATTCCTGGGGCCGAGAAATTCTCTACTCCCTAAGCCCCAGCGGCGTCATTCGCCTCATGAGCGCCGGCCCCGATGGGGTCTTTGCCCGCCATCCGGGCAACAATGGTGTTTTTGATGGACCGGCAAACCAGCCCCCCAGTGGCGATGATCAAGATGGCTGGAACGATAATATTTTTCTGGTGACCGACGATGTTTAATAGATCTTTATCTTTAGCGGGCCCTACAAGGCCTATGAATCCCCAGGTCGACGGCTACGCCGCATCGCGCTGTAGGCAAGCCTTTACCCTTCTTGAGCTGCTGATTGTTTTGGTGATTATGCTCACCGTCGCCGCCATGATGACGGTGGGCCTGGGGATGATCGAAGATCACCGAAATCGCCTGCTGACCACTCAACGCATTGAAAATGTCCTCAATACTATTGCCCGCACCGGCCTTGCTGGCAGTGGCTCGGTGACCTATGAATTACAAAGTCATGTCGAAGGCGGCATCGGGGGAACCCGTCGCTTTGAACGTGGTCTCGGTGTTGATGCCGTGCCCTATGTACTACCAGAAGATAGCACCGGCGATGGCAATCCCGATCCCTGGCACCCCGTCTTTCCTCAAGCCGGTGCGGTGGCGCCAGATAATCCGGTGGTGGCTGCCGTAGGCATGGGGCACCCATTGATTATGGCCTATCCCTGGGGCAATCAGCGCCGTTACCGCATCGGCGATTGGAACAACCCCAGCGATCTGGATTATTATTATTGGCAACTTTACGAATCCCAGGTCAGTAATGATCCGGAGTATGCCTATCCGGCAGCCGAACGCCACATTATCCGCGAACTCTGGCCCCAGCGCAGCGCCGAAATTCTTGCCTTCCTCAATATCGCCTCCGATCCCGCCACCTACCGCAGCAACCGCAATCCCAAGCAGGCCTGGAACGACGCCTGGGGTCAACCGCTGGTCATTAGCTACGCCCTCTATCAGCCACCCCGCTATCAGGGCTCTGATCCGCGACGCTATCCCGATTCCTATCTCCAATTAGCGCGGCAGGAATACCAGTACAATCGTTCGGTCTTTATGAGCGTTGGCGCCCCTGGCCCGGACATTAGCCCCTACGCCTTGATTGACGACTGGCAGATCAATCTCATTGCCATGTGGAATCACATCTGCGATATTGCCATGCCCGATGATCAGCAGGTCTGGGATGAGCGCAGCTTTAACATTAATCCCTGGAGCGGTATTCACCGCATGACCGACGAAGAAGGCAGGCGTACCACCTTCCTCTCCGCCCCGGTGGAGTTTCGCTAATGCCACCTGTCGTACCCGATTTGACTCCCGCAAGGCGGCAAGGAGATCGTATGTCCAGCCCCCGTTCCAAGAGATCATCCCTGGCGCACGCAGCGCCAAGGCGATCCGCCTATACCTTCATCGAGGTAATGATGGTGATCGGCATTATCACCATGCTTTCTAGTCTGGTTTTTGGTACCCTCACCATTTTCCGCAATGCCCAACGCCAGGCCCTAACGCAAAATACCATGACCCAGTTCACCCGGGCCCTCACCACCTACCTCGACAATTATGGTCGTTTTGGTGAAGCTGACAATTCGCAGGATTTCATTGCTGATCCACTGCAATTCATCGTTCACCGACGTGAGGCGATGGGCTTGCACAGTATGTTTTCCCCAGGTCACGACAATTGGGGCACGGCTGACGTATCCCCTGCCCAGCGTTTTCAAATCCTTGTCGATCCCATGCCGGGAATCACCACCAGCGACTTTAGCGCTACCCGTAAGAATTTTGACCAAGCCACGCATATTCTTGATGCCTGGGGCAATCCCCTGCGCCTCACCATTTTCCAACGCCCCATCGATGGGAGCAATTGGCTGCGCCCCTCCGGCCTGATCCTTACCAGCACCCGTGGTGATGGCCCGGTGAAAGAATGGATAGAAATGTACTATAACGATGGCGAACTCTTCGCCTGGAATACCAGATCCTACCCCCATTCCGATGGCACCTGGGACCTCTTCGACGCCGAAAAATTCATTACCCTCGCCAGCGGCGGTGGCGGCGGTGGAGGCGGTGGCGGCGGTGGCGGCGGTGGCGGCGGTAAAGGCAAAGGTCATAACAAATAGATGCGAGAGACATCTGCAGTCAGCAAGGAGATTCCCATGACACCAGGCCAAACCTATGGTCCTAAGCCATCTCGCTTCGGCCTTACCCTCATTGAAATACTCGTGGCGATTGCCATTTTGGGCATCCTGGCTGCCTTGGCTACCACGGTCATTCAGCGGGTGCGCCATCACGCCCTATTGGCAGCCTGCGCCAATAATATGCGGCAAATCGCCCAAGCCGCCAATATGTATCGTGGAGACAATGGCGGATTATGGCCTCCGCTGCAGTTTTCATCGGGCATGAGCGATTTTACCCTCTTTGCCCCCTATGTCACCACCTTTGATATCTTTCGCTGTCCAGCCGCCAATAGTGGCTATCTCATGGATGAATCAGATCTTCTCGAAATCAGTGATTATGTTTACTTGAGCGATATCAACGCCCTCTTTACCGACAATGACTTTAATCGCGGCCACGGCAATACCGGCCCATTTGACCCCGGCAATCCTGTGACCAATCGCATTCTCTCTTGGATCTTTGGCCGCAATCAGATCAATGACTATATTATTTACGACTCCTCGCCAGATCATCACGACGGCATTATCAATGTCTGCTGGCTGCGGGACACCCGGGTTGAACAGCGCGATCCCTTAGTTGATGGTTTGCCGGAGATGGTGGTTTTACAGGAACTCTATAGGGGAACCATGGCCCACGGGGATCTCTTGAATTCTCTCGAAATTCCACCTGGCACACAGTTACCCTGCCTCTATTGCGGGGGCACCGGCAAGGTCATGAATCCCAGTAGCGGAAAATTACAAAACGATGCCGCCTGCGGTGGCACCGGGGTGATTACCTATTAATTACCCTGTCCGCCAAATAGCACGCGCACCAAGCCCAAGCCACGAAGCGCCAAACCAACAACATTATCCCTAAGGTACGCTGCCGGCTGCAGCATCGAATAGCGGCATCCCTAGTCGGACCAGCACCTTTTTTACGAGGCTGTCGAGGAGGGCCGCGCTGCGCGCTTCGGCGCCGTGGGCCGGGTCCACCATCTGCAGCTGTGTGGCCGGCACCTCGGCTAAGTCCGCTTTGGTAATGAGCACCATTTCGCCATCGGCAGGCTGGGGAGCAGGGCCGGCATTTGCCGGATGGCAGCGGAGAATGATGTCCACCCGCGCGCTATGCTCCCGGGCCAGGGATTGGCCGGCGGTCTCTAGCTGATCGTCGGTCTCCCGCTCGCCGGCGCTATCCACCAAGCGAAGATGCCAGCCATGGGCGCTGGTGAGCGCGCTCACCAAATCGCGGGTGGTGCCAGCTCGTTCGCTCGTCAGCGAGCGCTGATTGCCCAGCCAGAGGTTAAACAGGGTGCTCTTCCCAGCATTGCTGGGGCCGACAATCAGAACCGTGGGAATTCGATCCACCCAGCGCAGCCAGCTGCCGCTGGCCCCGCTAGCGAGAAGGCGTACCGCCGCGGGATGCTGGCAGGCGGCCATGCGGCGCCAGTCCTCGCTGAGATCAACCGGCGCAACAGGTTGATCTGAGGTTATGCCGCCAGCCGCCAGGGCGCGCTCAATGGCCTGGCGCTGCCCCGGGCCGCCATGGCAGGCAACCATGCAGGCATCCTCACTGAGGCGCTGCACCACCACTTCATCCACCACTTCGCCATCGCTACCCAAGAGGCAGGCAAAGCGCGCTACCCCGGGGGCGGGCAGGGGGCGATCAAAGCATGGGCCCCGGGCGGGCATGCGCAGGAGGGCAATCGCCGCCGGATCCGGGCCGCTTAACCATCGGTAACGACTCATGCCACTGCTCCCAAATGCTGTAATTGTGATCCATTCCAGGCCACTATTTGATCCGATGACCGTACCCGGGACCAGGTAAAATCGGGGATTAAATCAGCCGGGCGACAGGGTGCCGGATCGCTTTGCAAACCCGCCACCCAGGCTAACCATCCGCAGAGAGCCGTGGGCTGGTAATGTCGTGCAAGCTCCGGAACCCCCACCGCAGCGTGGAATTTACTGAGCTTGTCTCCCTCCGCCTGCAAGAGCAGAAGGTGATGACGATAGCTGGGCAGGGCCAATCCTAAGCGTTCTGCGAGGGCGGATTGTATGGGGGTGCTGAGCCAGAGATCACGGCCGCGGACAATGCGGTTTACCCCCTGGGCGGCGTCATCAACCACCGAGGCCAATTGATAAGCCACGCCGCCATCTCGGCGCAGGACGATGGGATCGCCGCAGTCGCGGCTGAGATCGCCAGCCAGCCTACCCACCGATTCATCGCCCAACTCATAGCTGCCCTCCAAGTAACAGCGCAGGGGAGGTATCGCCATAGCGTCTTCGAGACGGGAAATTCGCCGGTCCCGGCAGGTCCCAGGATAAATGAGGGAACCGTCCTCCCGGCGCCTTGCGTGTTGACGCAATTGCGAACGGGTGCAGCTGCAGGCGTAGAGCAGGCCGGCCTCGCTCAATTGGTGTAGGGCCCGGTGGTGACGGCTGGAATGTCTCGATTGTCGTTCCACCACATCCCAGTCATCCAGGCCAAACCAGCGCAACTGCTCCCAGAGAGCTGTGGTTTTGGCGGGGGAACAGCGCTCGGGATCCAAATCCTCTAGCCGCAGTATCGCCCGCCCCCCCTGCCGGCGGAGATCCAACCAGCAGAGCAGGCCTGCAAGCAGGGTGCCGGGATGGGCATCCCCGGTAGTGCTAGGGGCAAAGCGTCCGCAGATCGGCACCGTAAATCAGTCGAAGAGGCCGCCAAGGGCGGAGCGCCGGGAGTCGGTATAATGGCCATAGGTACGTTCCTTGCCGCCCCCTGAACGCTGCCAGCACACCGCACCACCGCTGCCATCTTCGGCAACAAAGACATAGATAACGGTGCCATCTCCCATATCCGCATCGAAATCCACAAGATCCGAGGTGAGGCGGTGGTGAAAGCGGTGGGGTTTACCCATGGCGGTGTCGATATCCACCGGCTTGGCAATCCACAGGGGATAGCCGCCCACCTTACTACCGTCGATGCCCAACTCATCAACCACATCGACCAGAGAGTCGCTTTCCGCCAGGGTGAGTACGGTGGGATCCACATCCAACTCTTCCGGTTCTTCAACCTGGGGGCCGTATTCTACCTTGCAGCCGCGCCAATCACCCAGGCAGACGCCATTGACGGCGGAGAGTTTTACCTCCGAAACGGGTACGATCAGCACCGCATTATCGCCGGAACCCGGTTGATTATCAAAGGTTTCCACCGGATCGGTGCGATCGAGAAAGGTGAGCACCATAAGGTCACTGCCTTCCTCAAGGGGCACCGCTGAGACCAGGGCCATCGGCTTGCCGGTGCGCTCACCATTGGGATGGATAACCCCAGACTTTACATGACCGCCGATTTGCCCGATGGCTTGCAGGGGCTTGGGGCAGCGTTCCAAGGGACGGGATTGGCGCATGCGGGCTCCAGAAAAAAGAGGCACAAGGATAAGACGCGTGGGGAAGTGTGGGATTTCGGCCTGGCCATGCAAGATGCACACTGCAAAGGGCTACAGGGCGGCGCAAAACGTGTCTGGAAAAGGAATGCCCGCTTCGCTGGGCATACTTTTCGCGCAAAAAACACCCCTTTCGGCGCTTTTTTGCTGGCCGATCTGGAGATCGGCGCGCCCGGGGACAAGCTTTGCGCCCCCCTGCAAAGGCCTGAACCCGTCGAGATATGCGGCCAAGCGGCGGTGGATTCGGCCGACATGCCCCTAAACTTGCCGTATGCATGCGTCTCCTCCTGATGACCCTAGGCAGCAACTCCATGCCTGCACCTGCTGCGGGCTGATCCAAACTGCCCCGCCCCTGGCCAAGGGCGAGGTGGCGCGCTGCCGGCGCTGCCGCACGGTGCTTGCCGAAGGCACTGAGGTGGCGAGTAATCTTCCCGCGGTTATGGCCGCCAGCGCTGCCCTCATTCTCTATTTTCCAGCAATCACCCTGCCGATTATGCGCCTGGAACAATTGGGCCACCGCCATGAAAGTTCCTTACTGGGCGGAGGCATTCAATTATTCCAATATGGCGAATTTATTGTCGCTACGGTCGTATTGCTTTGCTCAGTATTTATCCCGCTATTCAAACTCCTGGCGCTGCTGCTGCTCTCCCTGCGGCCACCCCGCCGGGCTCACCACGTCGCATCCACCTACCGGCTGGTCGAGCATTTGGGCCGCTGGGGTATGGTGGATGTATTGCTGGTGGCGGTAGTGGTGGCAGCCCTCAAATTGGGGGATTTGGTATCGGTGCAGCCTGGACCTGCGGCACTCTTATTTACCTGTATGGTGGTACTCAATCTTTTTGCCTCTGCCTGGTTCGACCCCCGCAAACTGTGGATGCATCATCATGAACGACGCTCTAACCAATCCTGATCTCAATACCCTGCCCCGGGCCACCGTAGGCCGGCGCAAGAGCCTTAGTTGGTGGTGGGTTCTCCCCCTTTTTGCTTTTATCCTGGTAGGCTGGGTGCTGTGGCTGAGTTTTGCCCGCGCTGGGCTTAGCGTAGTGGTGGTTTTTCCCCAGGGCCATGGCCTTGCCGTCGGCAGCGATCTGCGTCATCGTGGCATCCAGGTGGGGGTAGTGGAAGGCATCGGCCTCTCCGAGGATACCCAAGGGGTGGAGGTGCGCCTGCGCCTCTTCCGCAGCGCCCAGCATTTGGCCCGGGAAGGTAGCCTCTTCTGGATTGTCCGCCCGCAATTGAGCACCGCCGGGGTGATGGGCTTGGATACGGTGATCGGCGCCCGCTATCTCGCGGTCATACCTGGTGAAGGTCCGCCTTTGCGTCACTTTCACGGCCTTGATATGGCACCAGTACTGGCCGATCTTCAACCCGGTGGCTTAGAAATTCTTCTCGAAGCCGATCGCCAAGGTAGTTTACAGCCCGGTGCGCCGGTGCTATACCGCCAGGTTCGGGTGGGGCGGGTGTTAAGCGTTGGCCTGGCCCCCGATTCCTCGGCGGTGACAGTGCGTGCGTATATCGAACCTGCCTACCGTAATTTAGTGCGCCACAATTCCCGCTTTTGGAACGCATCCGGCATCAGTATCGATATTGGCCTTGGTGCCTCTATCGAAGTGGAATCATTGGCCAGCCTCCTTATCGGTGGCATAGCCTTCGCCACGCCGACCCAGGCCGGCAACGAAGTCGTCGCAGGCCATCGCTTCCCCCTTGCCCCTCGCGGCGAAGACCATTGGCGCAGCTGGCGGCCATCACTGCTGGTTGGCGAACCCCTAGCAGAACATCTCTACCCCCTGCCCATTCTCCAGCGCAGCGAATTACATTGGCAGCAGACCTCCTGGGCCCGGCGGCGAGAGCATTCTCGGCGGGGCTGGGTGCTGGTCGTCGAAGCGGGCTTATTGGGCTGTGCTAATTCACTGGTGCCGGCGGCGGCGGCAGAGCACCCTGCCACCTTGGAGATTGCGGGCAAAAGTTTCCCTTTGCACGCCGATCCCATCGTCATTACCGATGGTTTGGCCCTATTGCCCCTGGCCTCAGGGATTAGGCCCTGGCCGCAGCAGCGTCTGCGAGTGCCCAATGACCCAGAAAATATTATCCTGGTTGCCGATCCTAGCCTTCCCCCGGTGCTGGTCAGTAGTGCCCGCATGGAACCTGATAGCGCTGGCGCCTGGGTCCTTGAACGCGGTTTGATTAAAGATCATGACTGGCACGGTGCTGCAGCCATTTCCTTAGCCGATGGTGCGGTGGTGGCCATCCTTGACAGCAGCGGATGGCGGCCCCGATTGCTGCCTCTCAGGAGAAACCTGCTAGAGGATTAGGCAGTCGACGAGAAGAAAGCTTTTACCCCATACGGTGATCGGCATCCAGCGAGATAACGAGATCGCTGCGGGACGGTAAATCCTGCCATTGCCAGCGGGTAAGGCGCTCAAAGAATTCGACAAAGCGATCGAGGGCGGCGTCATCCATAATATATTGCCCCGTATGGGTAGCGGCTAGGCGCTGCTCCTGCAATCCTCGCCAGCGCCGCACCGCAGGCCAATCCGGCGAGCGCAGCATGATCAATCCGTCCAGGGCCTGCCACAGCCGCGCATAGGGCCCAGCCAATTCGGCATTTACCGCCCGCCGCCATACACCGCTAGCATCCTCCTCTGACTCCAGGCGATTCAGCGCCGAGGCAAGTTCGGCATCGGGCTGGGGTCGGCAGCCAATGCACCAGCCTTCGAAGAGGAGCAATTGAATGGGCCCGGCCACCTGCGGCCATTGCCCCGCCGGCATGCGATCATCGGTAGCCTTATTAAAGCGCGGCAGGGCAATCGGCCCAGCATCAGCGAGGCGCGAGAACAGTTGCTCCGCGAGGCCGATTTCATGGGTGCCGGGCACGCCGCGGGTGGCAAACAGGGGATGCACCTCGGCAGCGAGGCTCTCCCGCTGGGCACGGCCAAGATAACAATCATCGATGGACAAACGGGCGCAGCGCAGGCCATAACGCCGACTGAGGATAAGCTCAAGGATTTCAGCCAAGGTGCTTTTGCCGCTGCCCTGAGCGCCATTAATGCCCATAACCAAGGGCCGAGACGCGCCTGCCGCCCGCTGCGCCCAGGTCTTGATCAGGGATCCACAGCAGCGCTCGACATCGGCAGCATAGGACGGGGGAAGCTGACGCTGCCGGCAGAATTCACTAAGCCATGGCTCCGGATTTGACATTGGTCCCCTCTCCCCCGTGACTTTGCTAGCGCTTTTCCCAGCGCGAGAGCTCCGCTATTTCAGCCAGGGTGCGCCCCTTATCAATTTCAGCAGCGTAGCGTTGCTCGCGCTCCATAATGTCCTGGGCCCGATTGGCGACTTCAACAATGCGCTTAGCGGGAATGACCACCAGGCCGCTGGCATCGCCAAAAATCCAATCGCCGGGCTGCACCATCTGGCCGCCAATGCGCGCCGCCACACCGTGGGCGCCAATGCCATGGGGCTCGCCGGCATCGGGGCAAACCAAACGGCTCCACACCGAAAGCGAAGAACCATGAATTTCTTCCAGGTCGCGGCAGGCGCCATCGATCACCACCCCGCCCAATCTGCGCATGGCGGCGGTACGGGTGGCCAAGCCGCCCCATAGGGCTGGCCCCTGGCCGCAGGCATCGATAACCAGAACTTCACCCGGCTGGCACTTATCGATGGCCTGCACCGGCTTTGACCAGTCGCCGGGATGAGCGGCGACAGTCACCGCCGGCCCACACAGCAGCGGGCCGGGGTTACGATTATGAAGGCCGGAAATGGCCCCTCCACGATGCAAGGAATCAGAAAGATTGCTTGAACTTACCCGGCTTAACACCTCGCGAATATCGCTAAGGCCCTTGCGCTGGTACAAGCCCTGCTGCGGCGCCACAACACCGCTTAAAGCCTCAACGCAGGCCTTGGCGGCGGCGAAATTATCGGGGGCTTTGGTAACAGCACCGCCGACAATACAGATGCTAGCGCCATTGGCGATGGCGGTGGGGATGGTGGCGGGCGAAAGCCCACCGGCACAGGCAACGGGGATATCGACTGCGGCTGCCACTTCCTTGAGGACGGCAAAGCCATCACGGCCCTCCATCTGCTGGTCGATGGGGGTGTGAACACTCACCAAGTCTACCCCCATCGCCGCGACCTCGCGGGCGCGGGCGGCGGGATTGGCGACGGCCACCAAATCGCAGCCAATGGCAATACCGAGATGGCGCCCAGCATCGACGCATTCACGAATGGTGGCATCAGAGGCGACACCTAACACCATCGCAATATCAGCGCCTGAACGGTGCACCGCATCCACTTCTACCCGGCCCGCATCCATGGTTTTCAAATCACCAATAATGCAGGCCTGGGGAAAGCGCTGACGCAGAGCGCGCAGGGCGGACAAACCTTCGGACTTAATTAAGGGCGTTCCCGCCTCAATCCAGGTGATTCCAGCCGGAACGGCCTCCTCTGCGGCGCGTAAGGCCTGATCGAGATTAAGGAAATCCAAGGCCAATTGGATAATGGGTGTGGCGGGGACGCTGTAGGGCATGAAGGCTTCCGTAAGGTGATAGAGGAAGGGATTAGGCGTGCGTGCGACCAGCGGCAATAAAGCCGGTAGCATTGGGATTAGGACCGCGCTTGAGTAATTCGTGATTCAAGAGGGCCAGAGTAAGACGCTGCTGGGTCTGCGCGTGGGCAGGATCACCCCAGAGATTGTGGAGGTGGTGGGGATCATCGCGGTGATGATAAAGTTCGCCGTAATCGCGATTGGCATAGTGGACGAGTTTCCAGGTGCCATCCATTACCACCCGCATCAGCCAAGGGCCGCTATGCGGCCGTTCTTCCACGACGCAGATATCCCGGGCCGACTCCTGCGTCCCCGCCCACACCGGCAGTTGGTTTACCCCCTCGCAGAGGTGCGGCACGGGAAGGCCAGCGGCGTGACAGAAGGAGGGAAAAAGATCTACCAGATTCAGTAAGGCCGATGAACGAACACCTTCGGCCACCTGCCCCGGCCAGGAGACAATAAAGGGCACGCGAATGCTTTCGTCATAGGCGACCAAACTCTTAAACCAGAGGCCGTGATCGCCCAAAAGATCGCCATGGTCTGCGGTAAAGACAATCAGGGTATTATCGGCCTGCCCCGTGGCCTCGAGATGATCGAGAATGCGGCCCACCTGTTCGTCGAGCAGGGTCACCATGCCGTAATAACAGGCGGCATTACCCTGGATTTGCTCACTATTCCAGTCCAGGTGGCAAACATTGCCCATGGCATCCAGGTTGGGATCCGAGGGCTTGGCAGCGTAGGCTCCGGGCTGGTCGGAAAGATCGCGGTAATGGGGCGGTTTACTGGCAAAGCATTCTGGTTCGCCAGGTTTATAGCCAAACTCCGGTATGGCCTGGGGATCGTACATGCTGGCGTAGGGCTCGGGCACCAGGCAAGGATTGTGCGGGTCCTGAAAATTGACCCAACTCAGAAAGGGCTGGCCTTGGGCGCGGGCGGCATCGATGCCGGCGATGGCGCGGTCGGCAGTCCATACCGAGTTATGGTATTCCAGGGGTAAATCCCAAACTCCAAAATCGGTGTATTCGTGATTGCCAAAATGGCGGGAAATATCTACCCCCTGCTCTACCAGCCAGGCGCCGTAGTGCATGCCATGGGCGTGGTCTTCCACCGTATGACCAATGGCTAAATCAGCGTGCTCATAGCCATACCAGGGGCCCTTAAATGCTCGCCACCACTCTCGATTCCAGATGTGGGGATAGGTTTCCTTGCTTAAGGGATCGGCATGGCAGGGCGTGAGGTGACTCTTGCCGACAAAGTGCGTATAATAGCCGGCGGCGGCAAAGATGGCGCCTAAGCTTATTTTATGATCCTCGGGCAGAGCGGCCATATTATGCATAGCACCGTGGCTGGAGGGATATTGGCCAGTCACCATGCTGGCCCGGCAGGGCAAACAGACTGGGGTTGGCGGATAGGCATGGGATACAAGGGTGCCGCGGGCCGCTAAGCGATCGAGGTTAGGGGTTTTAATCAGGGGATTGACCGCGCCGAGACAGTCGAAACGCATTTGATCGGCCATAATGAAGAGTATATTGGGGCGTTGGGGCAGGCTCATAGGACTTTGGACTCCTCGATTCGGAGAGGCACTATCATGGATCGGAACGTGGAGACAAGGTTGGGCGCGGCGGACGGGGCAGGATGGCGCAAGCTTACCCTAGCGGAGGGGTCTGCCGGATTGCCACGCCATTGCCACACCTAGCGCAAGGTTGGCGGCCATCACATTGACCCCCCCTTGCCTCCCCCTACGGTGAGATCATGCGTTTGCCAGCATGCCAAATCTTTATCCCCGCAAGAACCCATTCCCTGCCGCTTACGGCTTCCAAGGGGAAGCCATGCTAGGCTTTGGTCGTCAGCGCAAACCCATCAAGCAGGGCCCACAACTCGATGAGGATGGCCGCCCCATACTGGTTCGCTGGTCACGTGAGCACCTGACGCGCCTGTGCCAGGATAATCCCGCATTTCAAGTCATGACGGTAGATGGCCTCCACTGGATTGATCCCTTCACCCGCCACTTGGTGGAAGCCGCCTTTGATTGGCAAGAGACGGCGATTGATTGGATGCTGGCCCACAAACCTTGGCGCAAGCAAGAGAAAATCCTCCGCCGCGAAGCGCTCTACGTCACCCGTTGGACCCACTTTTTACAGCAGCGCATCAGCGAACTGCCAAGCCTACGCCATTTTCTTCCCAATGGTCGCTGGCTTAATCCACTGACTGGCAAGTGGGTTTCAGGGCTGCCCCTGCAAGGCGGTCAAATCAGCAAAGATACCCTGCAGGGCATGGCGCGAGCCATGGCCGAAGCCGAACTCAATGGCGCCGGAACCGCTCTCCAGGATGACTACGCTCTCAAGCGGCAAGTGGATCTGGCCCAGCAGCGGATCCAAGATGAACGCCGCAAGCGTCAATCGGCTTCTCTCGCACCGATCAATGCCAAGGCCCAGGCCCAATCCCGGGAAGGTAATGCCATGCCGGATGCCGCCGGCAGAGTATCGATTAGCGGTCGGCGGCGCGTCGCCGGAGGCATTGCCGCAACCGATAAATCTACCCCACACCAACGCAGCCCTCATCCCCATGCCCCAGCTACCATTGAGACTGGAATACCCAGCGATCTCCTGCGTGAGCTTCATATTGCGGGATACACCATTGGCGAATGTCTCGGTCGCGGTGGCATGGCCGCCGTCTTTAAGGCCGTACAGCGCAGCCTGGATCGCGAAGTCGCGCTCAAAGTCCGCGTTCCCGAGGGCGACTCATTCAATGTCTATGTTGAACGCTTTATGCGCGAAGCCAAAATGGCGGCGCAAATTAACCATCCAAATGTTGTCACTATTTTTGACGTTGGCAGCACCAACAGCCTTGTCTACATGGCGCTGCAATACTTTTCGGGCGGTGATTTGGCCCAGCAGGTTAGCCGCCTAGGCTCCTTCTCTCCCAGCGAGGGGCTACGCTGCTGCCAAGATATTCTCAAAGGCCTGGCTGCGATTCATGACCAGGGATACATTCACAGGGATATTAAAACCGCCAACTGCTTTATCGCCTCCGATGGACGGGTGGCCGTGGGCGACCTGGGCATCGCCCGCGACTTTGAGCACCAGCACCACATCACCAACCCCAATGCTATCGTCGGCACCCCTGCCTTCATGCCCCCAGAACAAACCATTCCAGGGGCACATCTCGATGCTCGCTCGGATATCTATGCTGCTGGCATTGTGGCCTTTCACCTGATAAGCGGCAGCTTGCCCTTCGATGGTGAACATCCCATGGTCATCCTTCGGCGCCTAATCAGCGACCCCACCCCAGATTTACGTGATCGTATAAACGATATTGATCCTCGCATTGCGGCCTTGGTTCGACGCCTTATGGACAAAGATCCCGAACAGCGGCCGCGCAATGCCCATCAAGCAGCTGATGAAATTGCTGACTTGCTGCAACAGCTAGATCGTCCATCTTCATCACACGCGTAAGCCGACACAAAGATTCCCTGAGAAATGCTCAGTGCCGTACGCAGACCACTGACCGCAGAAAGCATTTAGAATAGCAGCGCTACTCTAAATGTTCGTCACCCGGCTTATGCCGCCCTGGAGCAGAAATGCAAATCCTTATTTATGGCTGAGGAAGCCCATTCTCTGCATCGACGTTTCCCAATTTCCGGAGTATCGCATTAGCCGGTGGTGCGCATACCGCTAGCTATTGCATTAATTGATAGGAGGAGCTCCGGCAATATTCTCCCCGCTCGGGCCTCATAGCCGTCATCGCGGGCGCTGCGCCACTGCGCGAGAAGTTCTACCTGACGACGGTGCAGACTCTGCAAAGGTGCCCCACGCAGCAGGAGAGCGCGCATAAGGCGCGGACGACGCGAAGCCGCATCGCCACCCAAAAGATCAGCAAGCAAGGCTTGAGTGCGATCCCGTTCATGGATAATCGTTTCGTATATCAACTCCCGTATGCCCCGGTCGACAACTAATTGAGCATACTGTCGCATAATCTCGGGATCAGAGGTTAAAAGACTGGTCTCAGCGTTCATCAGACAGCCGCGCCAGAAGGGCCAATGCCTAGCAGCATCGCGGAGTTGATCCATAACCCCAGGCTGATCTTCTTGTAACATCTGCAGCGCACTACCGATGCCATACCAGCCGGTAAGCATGTGTCGAGACTGGGTCCAACTAAAGACCCAGGGGATTGCCCGCAGGTCCTCAACACTGCGTTTACCCGTCCGTCGCGGTGGCCGCGAGCCAATGCGCGCCTGCTCAAGGGCATCAATCGGAGTCGCCTGGGCCCAGTAGTCGAGAAAGCCAGGGGTTTGTAACAGCGATCGCCAAGCGCGGTGACTGCGATCAACTAATGCATCCACTACGGAAATCAGCCCAGCTTCCGCACCATCTTTAGCATCACGACGCAGAAAGGCTTCCACGACTCCTGCCTGTAATTGCTCTAATTCGAAAGTCGCAGTGCCCTGATTGGCGTATTTTTGGGCAATCGTTTCACCTTGCTCGGTAAGCCGCATCATACCGTGAACGGTACCAGCGGGCAAGCCATCAAGGAAGCGATCCGCTGGCCCGGCGCCGCGGCTCATGGTTCCGCCCCGGCCGTGGAAAAAGACAATGTCTACCCCATGCTGCAAGGCGATATCACTTAGCCCACGCTGGGCCCGTCGCAGATGCCACTGACTGGCAAGGAAGCCTCCGTCTTTATTGCTGTCAGAATAGCCAATCATGACTTCCTGTCGGGGACGGAACGTTCTGGATTGCTTGCTCAACGAACGCTGCACTACGGTTTCGCTGAGATAGGCATGAAGAATCTGCGGCGCTATGGCCAAATCGTCAATGGTTTCAAAAAGCGGTACCACCGGTATCGGCAGCCACCAATCGCACCCCTCACCTTCAGCGAGTCCGGCTTCGCGAGCCAAGAGATACACGGTTAGCAAATCAACATGATGCCGAGTCATGCTGACAATCAGCGAACCGATGCCATGGGGGCCATGGCGACGTACATGGGCCGCCACCACCCGCAGGCAGTCAATGACGGTGCGCGCCTCCGGGCCAAGTAGTTCCCGATTCGGGGAGAGTGCTGGCTGGCTAAGCAGGTGGCGCAGGACTTCGGCTCGTTCCATAAGGTCTAATTGAGACCATTTTTCTGCCTCTGTTCGCGAACCTGCGGTTAAGACTTGCAGCAAGGCCGTCTCGTGGAAGGCGCTATTTTGGCGAATGTCCGTTCGCGCAAGATGCAGACCAAAAACCTCCAGTAGCCGACGTACTGGCAGCACTACCCGCCGACTAATGCGCTCGGCGCGAATGGCATGAAGGCTACGCTCCAAAATCTGTAAACCTTCGCCGAGATCCTCAACCCGCAGGCCACCACTACCGCCAGCCTTCAAGGCCACCTTTTCTGCGGCCAAACGCTGGGCCCAGAGACGACAATACGCCGCCCAGGGTTCATCGTCATGGTCTGCCCCTTCGCTAACCCCAACCTCTGCACTCTCGGCGGCTAATTCATGCACCGCGTCCAGTAATTCGGCTGGAACCTCTTGCAGTCGCCGGGAAAGGGTGAGTGATTGCGCCGCCTGCTCCATGGCCTGTTTGAGCACATCAAGGGCAGCCATGCGTAAAGCGCGCAGAGTGGCGCGGGTTACCTCTGCGGTAACGCCCGGATGGCCATCGCGGTCCCCTCCCACCCAATTGCCGAAGGACAGTTGCGGCAAGGGAGGCTCACCCGTGAGGCCGGCATCGCACCAGGCATCGCAGAAGCGACGATCAAGATGGGGAAGGGTAATGGGGAAAACGCGCAGGAGATAATGGAGCACATTATCCAGTTCATTGC
>REDX01000126.1 GCA_007695355.1 Planctomycetota bacterium | reverse complement strand
GCCACCGCCGGTGGATATGCTGGGCGATGGGCTGGCGGATTGGTTTCACAGCCGCTTTGGCAATCCCCTGGGAGTGCTCAGTGGCATGGCGCTGGGGGCGATGCTGCTGAGCAGTGCCGCTAGCATCCTCCACGCCCTCGATGGTTTAGGTAGGCTGGGCCGGTTGCTGGGTTACCGCGGCCAGAATATGGCCCAGGAACCCTGGTATGCCCTGCTGCCGATGATATTTATCTACCTCCTGCTCTTTGATGATCTGGTCGCCGCCTCGGTATTGACCTCGGCTATCGCCCTGGTCTATGTCAGCGTGATGGGCTTTCGGCTCCTCGCCCTTGCCCTTGGCGGGCGCATTGAGCCGCGCCACGACGAGGACGAAGAACAGATTTGGCCGATCTATACCATTCTCGTTCCGCTCTACCGGGAAGAAGCGGTGGCGCAAAAAATCCTGCGCAATCTCCACGCCCTCGACTATCCGAAGGATCGCCTCGACGTTAAATTCCTTTTAGAGGCCGACGATCCGGGAACCCTCGCCGCCCTCGAACGGGATGGCATTCCCAGTTGGTGCGAAGTTCTGGTCGTGCCCGATGCCCAGCCCAAGACCAAACCTCGGGCTTGCAATCATGGTCTGCAGCGGGCCCGCGGAGAATTTTTGGTGATTTTCGATGCCGAGGATCGCCCGGAACCGAATCAGCTCAAAAAGGCGGTGCGTGCCTTTGCCAAGGCCGCCGGGCGAGTGGCCTGCCTTCAGGCTCAATTGGCCTACCATAACCATCGACAAAATCTGCTCACCCGCTGGTTTGCCATTGAATACAATGTCTGGTTTCAACGCTACCTGCGGGGCCTGCACCGCCTCGGTGGGCCACTGCCCCTCGGCGGCACCTCAAATCACTTCAAGGTATCGATTCTGCGCCAGCTCGATGGCTGGGATCCCTTCAATGTCACCGAGGACTGCGATCTCGGTATCCGTCTCCACCTCGCCGGTCATCGCACCGCCACCCTGGCCAGCGTCACCTGGGAAGAAGCCAATTCACGGGTTGGCAATTGGCTGCGGCAGCGCAGCCGTTGGCTCAAGGGCTATTTGATTACCCATTTAGTTTGGAGTCGCCATCCCCTGCGCCTGCTTTGGCGCCTGGGGCCCCTGGGCTGCTTCCGCTACCTCGCCTCCATCTTGGGAATCGCTGGTTTAGCGGTGCTCAATCTCCCCCTCTGGATTATGCTTGGCCTATACAGCAGCTTCCTGGCCCGGGATATGGGACAGGGCTGGGGCCTGATGGAACTTTTAAGCACGCCACCGGTGCGCGGCGATGATCGGCTCTCCTGGCCCCTTCTCTACATCGGCTCGGAGGAAAGCCCTTTTTGGGCAGCGGTGGCCGATTTCCTCGGCCATGTCGGGCCCTTACCGCAGCAGGACCCCTGGTGGGCCATGCTTTCCTTTGTTTTCGCCATCGTCACCCTCGTACTACTCTGCTCAAATCTTATATTTATCCTGATTAATGTCCTCTTCGGCCACCGCCCCGGCCAGCGCGGCTTGATCTGGGCAGCGCTGATAAGCCCCCTGTACTGGGTGCTGATCAGCCTCGGAGCCTGGAAAGGCCTCTGGCAACTCTGCTTTAATCCCCATAAATGGGAAAAAACCGTACACGGACTTGATCACCAGGAAGCCGCTGAGAAGGACGAATCCTAATCCTTCTACGTATCGATTGGGATCGCCATTGCCGCAATCCGCAGCATCGCTGCGCCGCCATTCACAGCATTCACAATATAGATTATAACCGTCGTTCCACCATCAGAGCAGAGAGATAGCGCCCAGCAGTGAAGGCTACCGGCCAGGGATGATCGGCGGGATGACTGGTGGCAGCAACCACGTCAAGTTCCATGTTGTGCTTACGCCCCTGCTGTTGCAGCAATTGGCGCAAATCCTCATTGCCGATGGCATGGGAACAGGAGGCAATCAATAGCAGGGCGCCGGGATCCATCAATCGCAGGCAGCGATCAACCAAGAAACGATAGGCCTTCATCGCCTTGCGGTAGTCGGCCTTGCTTGGCGCCAGTTTAGGTGGGTCACAGATAATCAGATTAAAGGGGCCCATCTCGCTAATTTCATCACCGGCAAGGAAATCAAAGACGTCCGCGCAGACCGTATCCAATTGCATGCCATTGAGTACCGCGTGCTGCGCGGCGCACTCCAAGGCCTTAGGGCTGCTATCGACAGCTAGGGCCGATGTGGCTCCATTGGCGAGTGCGGATAAGGCAAATGAGCCATGGTAGGAGAATAAATCTAAGACTTTTCGGCCCCGGCCCCAGAGCGCTACTAAGCGGCGATTGTCTCGCTGGTCGAGGTAAAACCCTGTTTTCTGGCTATCGCCCAAGGTGAATTCATAACGTACCGCTTGTTCGCTAAAGCAGACCCGATGGTCGGCAGGGGGGATAGATTCGACGCTTTCGCGTTTTGCGGCATCGGCACCCATGCGGCTGACCACCTGCATATCGGGCAGACGCTGTTTGAAAAAAGCCTCAATCAGCGGCAGTCGCTGCCGCATGCCGGAGGTGTAGATATCGATGACCAGGGTGGTGCCAAAGGCATCGATGACCAGTCCGGGCAAACCATCGCCCTCGCCGTTGACCACCCGCATGCCGCTCCCCTGAAAGTGATAGCCCAGACGCAGTCGGCGTTCAATCGCTTTAATTAAGTGCTGCTCGAGAAAAATCTCGTCACCTGGCCACACATCTTCACGACTAAGCAGACGGGCCGGAATCTTGGCTTCAGGATTCCAGTCGCCATAGCCGAGATGCTGCCCCTGTTCGGTGGCAATTTGCACCAAACCCGCTTCGGTGGGCCCTTCGATAACGGCATTCGGGTAAATCCATGGCTCACCGGCCAAGACGCCGGCCACTTTACGACGACGAACAATCAGCGAGAGCATACCAACACCCGGAGGCATTAAGCGCTGGCCTTATGCTGCACCAAACTGTCAAGAATCGGCTGCTCGCCATTCACCATGGCTTCGGTGATCAGATATTTACTCGATTCCCCGCGGCGACTGGGAAGGTCAAACATCAAATCGATCATTAAGTCCTCAAGGATCGAACGCAGGGCGCGGGCGCCGGTCTTACGCGCCATCGCCTTACGAGCCACCGCACGCAAGGCTTCGGGAGTAAACTCCAATTCGGCATCATCCATTTCGAAGAGGACTTGATATTGGCGCACCAAAGACTGTTCTGGCTCGGTGAGAATGCGCACTAAGGCATCCTCGTCGAGGGGACTCAGGCAGGTCACCACTGGCAGCCGGCCGACAAACTCGGGGATGAGGCCGAAGGCGACGAGATCTTCCGGAGTCACCTGTTGTAGCAGGGCATCGTCCTCGTCCTGCGGTTCGTCGTTGGTCTCTTCTTCTTCCGTGGTGCGGAAGCCGACAACCTTATCGCCAATGCGGCGGGCGATGAGTTCGCCTAGTCCAGCAAATGCACCACCGCAGATAAAGAGAATATTTTCGGTGTTCACCTGAATGCACTTCTGTTCGGGGTGCTTACGCCCGCCGCCAGGGGGCACATTGGATACCGTGCCTTCAATTAATTTGAGAAGGCTTTGCTGTACCCCTTCCCCGCTGACATCGCGAGTGATCGAAACATTGCCACCGGTTTTGGCCAGCTTATCGACTTCGTCGATATAGAGGATCCCCATCTCGGCACTGGGGACATTGAATTCAGCGTTTTGCAGTAAGCGCAACAGTAAATTTTCGACATCTTCGCCGACATACCCGGCTTCGGTAATGGTGGTGGCATCGCCGATGGCAAAAGGCACTCCTAAGAGTTTGGCCAAGCAGCGGGCAATCAGGGTTTTACCGCTACCGGTGGGGCCAAGCAGGAGAATATTCGATTTCTCGAGAATCGCTTTATTGCTTTCGCGATTATGCCGTAATCGCTTATAATGATTATAGACGGCCACAGCGATGGTGCGCTTGACATGGTCTTGCCCGACAATGTGGGTATCCAAATAGCGCTTAATCTCGGCCGGGGTATGGGTGCGCCCTAAGGCTGGTGCCTTGCCGCTTTGAGCTCGCGTATCGTTGATCAGGGTATGACAAACATCGACGCATTCGTTACAGATGAAAATATTGGGCGGCCCAGCAATCAGCCGTTCGACCTCATCGGCGGATTTTCCGCAAAAGCTGCAGTGGTCGAGGTTATCACCCTTGGTAGATCCGCTGTTTTTTTTGGCCATGGCTGTACTCGCCTATTGTGAGAATAACGTGGGCGTTTAGAAGCCGGTGGAATCCGGCTTACCGGGGCGATGCAGTACCTTGTCAATGAGACCGTACTCTTGGGCCTGGTTGGCAGTCATATAGAAATCCCGTTCGCAGTCGCGCTCGATGCGTTCGAGGGGCTGGCCGGTGCACTCTGCAAGAATAATATTAAGCTCAGACTTGAGATGCAGGATTTCACGAGCTTGAATTTCAATGTCGGAAGCCTGTCCGCGTGCCCCGCCAGAGGGCTGGTGCAACATCACCCGGGAATGCGGCAGGGCGAAACGCTTGCCCTTGGTGCCGGCAGCCAGAAGGAAGGCCCCCATGCTTGCGGCCGAGCCAATGCACACGGTGGCAACATCGCATTGGAGATGCTTGATCGTATCGTAGATCGCCAGGCCCGAAGACACCACACCACCTGGAGAGTTGATATAAAAGGTGATATCAGCATCGCGCTTCTGGCTTTGCAGGAAAAGTAACTGCGCCACCACAACATTTGCGACATGATCATCAATCGGTTCGCCGAGGAAGATGATCCGGTCTTTGAGCAGGCGGCTATAAATATCATAGCTGCGCTCGCCGCGGGAATCCTTCTCGATAACATAGGGAATGGGCATGGACGATCCTCATATCTCAAGGCTTTACACGGGTCCCAAATGGCAGGCTGCCAAAACATGGCCGTCGCAGTCGAGTGCCACAGGCCAATCGGGGGATTTGCAGCATAGAGCATGTCCACAGGCCGCCAAGGGGGGAGATGGCGTGAAGCGCAGGGCGGCGCAAAGCTCGGTTACTTCATGGCTAACCCCATGGCCTTGTGGATGCGCCACGATTGCAGGCGCGCGACGGCCCATCTTTTAG
>REDX01000106.1 GCA_007695355.1 Planctomycetota bacterium | reverse complement strand
CGGCCAGCAAAAATGCCCTGAATAGGGCGCTTTTTGCGCTAAAAGCATCCCCGCGAAGCGGGAATTCCTCACCCAAGGTGAGCTTTGAGCCGCCCTGGGCGATTGCTTGCGCTGGCGCGCTGGGCTTCACTATTCGTCCTCATGATGTCCCACCAAGTATGCGCAGCCTTGGCCTGCTATGTGGTGGTGGATGGTGGCTTGGTTGCGCCGGAAGCACAGCTTAATCTGGTTGAAACTCTCTGCCGCCATGGCGCCACCATGATTCAACTGCGGGATAAGCAGGCTGAAGATCGGCTACTGGTAGAACAGGCCCGCCGCCTCATGCCTATCTGCCGCCGCTTTCAGGTGCCGCTTTTGCTCAATGATCGTTGGCATTTGGTGCAGGAAGCGGGGGCTGATGGCGTTCACCTCGGCGCCGATGATGGCGCCCTGGCTAGCGTGCGCCTGCGGCTTGGGCCGGGTGCGATTATTGGCCGCAGCATCGATGTCCCCGACGAGGCGATGGCCGGCCATGATTACTTTGGATTGGGGCCGATTTTCCCAACCGTTACCAAATTGGACGCAGGGCCGGTGGTGGGCCTGAAAACCCTGGCGGCATGGCGTTCACGAATCCCCGGCCCGCTGGTGGCCATTGGTGGCATTGATGCAGAGCGGGCGGAGGCGGTGATTCATGCTGGCGCCGATGGGGTGGCCGTGGTTGGTGCCGTATGTTTGGCGGCGGATCCGGGGGAGGCCTGCGCTAAAATTCGGCAGGCTGTGGAACGCGGCCTTGCCCGCCGGCGTCAAGCTCAGGGAGTGCAGCAATGATTGCCAATGTCCTCACCATTGCCGGCTCTGACCCCAGTGGCGGTGCCGGAATTCAGGCAGATTTGAAAACGTTTTCTGCGCATGGGGTTTATGGTTGCTCGGTGATTACTGCGGTAACCGCGCAGAATACCTTAGGCGTGCAGGGGGTGCATACGCTGCCGGCGGAATTCGTGGCGGCGCAGCTGCAGTCCGTGCTGCAGGATGTGCGCATAAGCGCCGCCAAGACAGGGATGCTGGCCAATGCCGCAATTATTCGCGCCATTGTCGCAGTGCTTGCGCAGCATCCACATCTTCCTCTGGTGGTCGACCCGGTGATGGTTTCTACCAGCGGTCACCGTTTGCTAGAGCCTGAAGCCGAACGCGCCCTGCGCGAGGAATTGATTCCACGCTCGGCGATGATTACCCCCAATCTCAGCGAGGCGGCGGTTCTCCTGGGGCGCGAGCCCGATTACCGGGTGGCGGCTATGGACGACATTATGGAGGCACTTCTTGGTTTAGGCGCCCCAAGCATCTACCTGAAGGGGGGCCACATCGCTGATAGCGATCTGATGTGCGATCTTTTTTGGGATGGGGAACAGCTGCACCGCTGGTCGGTACCGCGCCAGGAGACTACTCACACCCATGGCACCGGCTGCAGCCTTGCTGCCAGTATAGCGGCGCATATGGGCCGCGGCGCGAGTGGGCGTGATGCCGCCCGGGCAGCCCACGACTGGCTACAGTTGGCCATCGCCGCTGCGACTCGATTAGAGGTGGGCAGCGGTAAGGGACCGGTCAATCATCTCACACCCATGGTCGTTGTGTAAGCGAGGTTTGGGATAACCTCCCCCGCCATGGACTTGGCTGCAATCAGTGAGTGGCTACGCCGCTTGGTAGAGGGGGGTGATAGCCACGCTCTCATTTTCGCCCTCTGTCTGGGGGTAGTACTGCTGGCCCCGATGTTGGCGACGCGGATGCGAATCCCCGGCCTGGTGGGATTGCTGCTGGCCGGTATGGCCCTGGGTCCTAATGGTTTTGAGCTGCTTGATCGCGATGTGTTTATTCAGCGCTTGGGCACCATCGGACTGCTCTTTATCCTTGGCTTGGCCGGCCTCGAGCTTGATCTCCACGAATTTCGCCGCCGTCGTGGCTCATCCTTACTCTTCGGCTGCATAAGCTTTGGCATTCCCCAGATACTGGGCACGGTGGTTGGCCTTGCCTTGGGTCTGGGATGGGCCGGCAGTCTGCTTTTGGGCTCTATTTTCGCCAGCCACACCCTGCTGACCTATCCCGTTGCCAAGCGCCTTGGCATCCATGGCCGTGACCCGGTTATGGTGGCGGTGGGTGCGACTATGGTCACCGATACTGCCGCCCTATTGGTGCTGGCCGGGGTTGCTGGCGCGGTGGCCGAAGGGGAAGTCAGCTTTGGCGTGTTTCGAAATCTTGGCCTCGGCTTCCTACTCTTCCTGATTTTCACTTTTATTGTTTTGCCGCGTATTGCCGCGTGGGCCCTGAAGATGCTTGGGGCTAATCCGCCGGCGGAATTTTTGCTGATTTTGGGTCTGCTCTTCTTTGGTGCTTGGCTTTCCTCGGTGGCAGGAGTAGCGGCGATGGTTGGTGCCTTCATGACCGGACTGGCCCTCAATCGTTTAATTCCTAATCAAAGCACCTTGATGAATAGGGTGCAGTTTGTCGGTAATACGCTATTTATCCCCTTCTTCTTGTTTTCGGTGGGCATGCTGGTTGATATGCGATCTTTGGGCACAGATCCAGAGTCTTGGGTCATTGGTGGTATAATGTTGCTGACGGTTATTGTCGGTAAGGGTTTGGCAGCGCTGATTGGCGGTCGCTTGCTGAATTTAGGCTGGGATGGCTCGCTCACCGCCTTTGGCCTTACCCTTTCCCAAGCCGCCGCCACCCTGGCCGTGGTTTTGGTGGGACTGGAGATTGGCGTTTTTTCTCAGGCTGTATTTAACGGCACCCTGATTATGATCTTTGGTTCCTGCATTATCGCCGGATTTATTACCGAGCACTTTGGCCGTTTGCTGGCTCAGCGCACCAATCCCAATGCTGGTTCTGGCGATTTGCCACAGCGTTTAATGGTGCCCCTGGCCAATCCTTCCACCGCCG
The DNA here is from genome assembly GCA_007695355.1 of Planctomycetota bacterium. GTDB lineage: Bacteria > Planctomycetota > UBA11346 > UBA11346 > UBA11346 > REDP01. The sequence continues at coordinate 2,228 of REDX01000106.1, read as the reverse complement.
ACGCGATCATGGCCCTTACCTTGCTGCTGCGCGACAAGGGGAGTGTCGAGCCCGTATCGCCTTTAGTGGTGGTACGCGACGATGAGGGCGTGGAAAACCGTGTTAGCGAAGGCGAGCGCCTTCTCTCCCATGCGGTGGTGCATGCAGCGGCTGCCGAGGTGCCAGTGACACCCCTTATCCGTGTCGATATCAATGTCGCTAGCGCCATGGTTCGGGCGGCAAAGGAATTGCGCATTTCGACCATTATTATCGGCTGGCATGGGAATATCTCGCCAGGTGAACGCATCTTTGGAAGTATTCTTGATCAGGTACTGCTTGAGGCGCCGCCTCGAATTACCGTGGCCCGTCTGGTGCGCCCCTTGCCCGGCTGTAAGCGTTTGATCTTGGCTGTCCCGCCATACGCCCAGCTTGAACCAGGATTTCGCCGCTCCGTTGCCCTGGTGCGCAATATGGCGCAGCAATTGGGCATGGCAGTGAACTGCTGGTGTGTCGGTGAAGACCTTTTCGGCGAAACCCGTAAATTGCTTTCGCCAAAGGATCAAATCCCTGTCCGCGGTGAGCCCCACGGCTCGTGGACGCAGATTCGTCATCGCTTAGTTGATGAACTTCGCGATGACGATACGGTGATCCTTCTCAGCGCCCGCGAAGGAGGCGTTTCCTGGCAGCCCGGATTTGATCGTTTGCCACGGATGATCACTAGTCGTCATCCGCGCACGAATTTAGTGGTCATGTTTGCGCCGCTGCCAAGCCTAGAGCGCCATCAGCACGAAGTCGCAACGCAACGTTATCAAACTGGCAGTAATAGTCATGGCGATGGTCTTTTCCCCCGCCTAAGTCTTCGCCCCATCAATCATACGCAGTGGCAGGATGCGGTTACCGATCTCTGCGATGTTCTGCCCTTGGATCCTAGCCAGCGCCGTACGATCACCCTTGAATTACTCTCAGATTTGAAGCGTGAAACCTTACAATTGGCACCGGGCGTGGTTATGCTACACGCCCATTCACCAACGATCTCCTACAGTACGCTCTTGGTGGGTAATGCCGAGGAGGCCTTACTCTTCCCGCGCTTAGAGCAGGGGGTGCAGATCGTCCTCATCTTAATCTCGCGCAGTCTCTATGCCCACGATCATCAGCAGCACCTGCGCCGGTTGGCTGCCCTGGCGCGGCTAGTGCGTAATCCCGAACGTCTGGAAGCTCTGCGCAGGGCCAGCGATGACGAGGCTATTCGGCAGGTATTTGAGTAGGCTGGGGCGATGCCAGGAAAAGCACGACCTCCGCTGATTGATATGGCCCTATCTCGCCAAGCCCCGCACGTGGACTATCCCTTCGATCTACCTTGTGTACGCCATCTTGGGGTGCTGGCCTTTCATCCGGCGGTCACCTATCTGGTGGGTGAAAATGGCAGCGGTAAATCGACGCTGATTGAAGCTTTGGCCCAATGTTGCGGTTTGAATGTCGAGGGCGGCAATCGGAATACAGTTTTCAATACGCATCAGACCGCCAGCCTGCTGTGGAAGCACCTGGAACTGCGCACGGCTGTGGCTGGCATCCGCTCCGGTTTTTTCTTCCGTGCCGAGACCCTCTACAATCTCTTTACCAAGGCCGAGGAGGAAAAGCGGGATCCCCATGGCTGGCATGTTTATGGTTGGTCGGATCGTCATCAGGCGTCCCACGGAGAGGGGCATATACGACTTTTTAAGGAAAAAGTGCAGGGGGACGTTCTCATCTTCGACGAGCCCGAGGCGGCCCTATCGCCACACCGGCAATTGGCCTTTCTGGCGCTTATCCGACAGTGGATTCAGCAGGGTTCGCAGGTGATTATTGCCACCCATTCGCCGATTATCCTCTCCTACCCCGATGCCTGGATTTACGGTCTCGATTCCGGCCCCTTACAGCGCATTGCCTATGAAGAGTGTGCCTGCGTGCAGGTCATGGAGGCTTTTATGCAGCAGCGGCAGCGCATGGTGAGCGCCGTGCTCGCTGATCCTGATGAACCCACATAAGGGCTTCTCTATGAACTCCCCCTGGGAACGCCGAGCCAATGGCGGGAAGCTAAAGGCAAAAACCGGGGGAAACCCGCTGCGCGGGTGCTGTTTTCCCTGGCGCACTGGAGTGCGCCAGGTAACCGGTTTACGAGCGTGTTTTGCACCCAGATTTCTGACGTGCAGCATATGCCGCAGGGGTGAGTTGCGCGGTCGGCAGTCGTTCGTGGTGCATCACCTCAACCA
>REDX01000073.1 GCA_007695355.1 Planctomycetota bacterium | reverse complement strand
GGCGGCTGCATGAGACCAAAGCGCTTAGCTTCATAGGCATTACCCTTCGGGGCTTAAGCGGCGTTTGCAGCGATTGCGGCGACAGACGACAGACGACAGACGACAGACGACAGGCGACAGACGAGTAACAGAAATCCTGGCAGCCGTCGGTCGCTGCTGGTCACTCGTCTGTCGCTGCTCGTCGCCGCTTTCCGTCGTGGGGCTGACCCTTTTCCTGCGTTCGCCAGCGCCCCGGGGGGAGACCGCAGGCGCGGGCGAAGGCGGCGGTAAAGTGGTGGGCATGACGGAAGCCACAGGCGCGAGCCACTGCGGCCACCGACCAACCGGGCTGTGATCCCAAGAGCACACAGGCGCGTTCAATGCGGCGCTGCTGCAAGAGACGTTTGGGAGTAATGCCGAGGGTGGCACGGCAGCGGCGGGTAAACCAGTCGGCAGAGCAGTCGCAGGCGGCGGCGAGGTCCTCCACGCGCAGGTCCGGATCATCCAAACGCAGGGTCATAACCGCCAAGGCCGGGGCGAGCCAATGCTGGGGCGCTTGCTCTGACTCTGACATCTGGGTTTGAAGATCGGCGAGGAGAAAACTGATCATGCCCTGCAAACGCAGTCCCGCCATCTGATCGCCCCGATCCCAAGCGGTAAAGAGGCTGGCGGCATGGGGCAGCAGAGCGCGGCTCATGGGCCCAAGATCGGCGTACAGCGGCAATTGGGCCCAGGGCAATACATCGTGGCCTGCGGCGCCATGGGCCACCACCCGGAGGTGCAGGTAGCTCGCCGCCTGAGGGCAATGGATGTGCCAGGGCAGCAAGGGGGCCAGGGCCAGCACCTGTCCTGGCGTAACCCGCACACACTGCCCCCGCTGCCTCACATCGATGGTCCCTGCAACGGAAATATAGAGCTGAACCAGAGGCAGAGCGGCACGTGATGTGGACCATCCAGCAGGACGATGACGCAGTCCAGAGCGGCTTATGAGGTGAATGGCAACCGAATGTGAGGCTTCCATAATAACCATTCTATCCGGTTTTTGGTAAATTACTAACGACAATGGTACTAGCCGGATTAGGCAACCGTCACTAGGCTTTAAACATGTTCACCTGCAATCCCCATCATATCCCCATCAGCGTACCCGGCAGCCTGCTCACCATTGGCGCCGCCATCCAGCCCCAGCACCGCTATACCCCACCGGGCGTGGTGCATCCCGCCCAACCGGGGCTGTTTGTGCGCCACATTAGTCACGGCGCTGCCAATAACGAAGTGGTACGCCTACTGGCCATGGTCGATGGCGAGGCGGTGGAGGCAGCAGCCGAAGCCTCGGCGGCGGGGGTGGTCATGACCGTGCCTGGACGCGGGAGCCTCCGCTTGGTCTGTGGCCTCGACGGGCGCATCGGGATGACACTCTCCGGCATCGGCCTGCGCCTTGAACGCAGCACAGCGCGACCCTTTGACCATGTGACCGTACGCGATGCACAGAGCGTGGTGATCAATGCCCCCAGCTGCAATGGCAGCTGGTTACTGCGCTGCCAACACGGCAGCCTAAACTGTGATGCGCCCTGGCAGCGCGTGCGCAGTGCGCGCTTTGCCTTAGATATTCTCCCCGATGCCAGTGGCCATGGCATCGCCGATTTGGTGAGTTGGCGCCACTGCGACAACGAGCCACCCCACATCGATCCCGACACCCTGGCCACTGACAGCACCGCGGCCTTTAGCGCCTGGCAAGCCCCCTTCCCCGCCACCCATCCCCAGTGGCAGCCGGCGGTGGAGCTGGCCGCCTGGCTCTTGTGGAGCAATCAGGTGGGGCCAACGGGGGCCTTGAAGCGCCGCGTTACCTACCAAAGCCAGTATAAAATGACCAACTTTTGGACCTGGGACTGCTGTTTTAATGCCCTCGGTCTCGCCCCCATCCACCCCGATCGGGCCTGGGAAGAATTTGTCGGCGCCTTTGATCATCAGGCGGATAACGGTGGCCTACCCTGCAGTTTTAACGATGGCCAAGCCCACTGGAATCATGCCAAACCACCCATACATGGCTGGACCTTGTCGCACTTACGCGCCCTGGGGGTGGCCGATCGTAGTCGCTGCCAAGCCATTCTTGATCCCCTGGCGCGCTGGACCGACTGGTGGCTGAGCCACCTGGGCTGGAGTGACTCAGGCATCCCGGTCTATACCCACGGCAATGACTCTGGCTGGGATAATGCGAGCTGCTTTGATGTGCCGCCGCCCTTTGTCGCACCTGACCTGCCCGCCTTTCTGGCCCTGCAATTGCGCGAGCAGGCCGCCATCGCCCGCGAACTCGGCGATCCCCGCGCCGCGGATTGGGAGCAACAAGCATCTGCATTAGTGGAAGCCCTGCTGCGCCACTGTTGGCAGGATAACCGCTTTGTAGCGCGCAGTCTCGATGGCACCATCTGTCCAGGGGACTCCTTACTCTGCTGTCTACCGATGGTGCTGGGGGAGCATCTGCCCGCCCCACAACGGCAGGCAATTATCGACCGACTTTCTAGGGAAAACGATTTCCTCACTCCCCACGGCCTAGCCACCGAGGCCCTGGCCAGCCCCTACCGCGCCCCTGATGGCTATTGGCGGGGCTCCATTTGGGCGCCACCGGTAATCTTGCTCTGTGACGGCCTGCGCCGGGCCGGAGCCACGGAACTGGCCCGCCGCATTGCCGCCCGCTTTTGCAATACCTGCACGCGCTCCGGTTTTAGTGAAAATTTCGACCCCGAAACCGCTGCCCCCCTGCGTGACCCCACTTATACCTGGACTGCCAGCAGTATGCTCGCCCTGCTGCAATTATTCCCGGGCCTCAACCCCGATGAGGCCTAGTGTCCTGACCCACAAATAAGCATAAGAATTCTTTGCGGCCCGAGACACACCCGTTTCAAGCACTGGTCTGTGACCTTGCGAATTCTTCAAGGAATCCAATGATCCCCCCGATGTGTATTGACTCAGGCCCACCCATGCGACCCTATTACCATGAACACTCGCCAACGCTGGCTGGGCTGGCTGGAACGCCTGGCCCTTCCCGTCCTCACTGCTGCGGAGCATGGCTGCCTGCGCCAGGAACTGCACCCGGAGCACCACGCCGATGCCGATCCCGACCGACTGGCCTCCAGTCACCTGGAGGCAGTGGCGCGACTGCTCATCGGCATTGCCCCCTGGCTAGAGGCCGATCCCAGCACCGGCGATACTGCTGAACAGGAGCTGCGGCGGCGCTTGGGTCAGGCAGCGCGGCTGGCCCTGACCCAAGGTTTTGACCCCCAGCACGCCGACTGGTTTTGCCTGGATCGGGGTCTGCAGCCCATTGTGGATAGCGCCTTTATTAGCGCGGCTGTACTGGCGGCGCCCCGGACTTTGTGGCAGGAATTGCCCGCCAGCGCCCAAGAAAACCTGGTGACCGGCTTGAGCAGCCTGCGCGCACACAAACCCTACTTTAACAATTGGCTGCTTTTTTCCGGGATCAGCGAAGCCGCCCTGGCCCAATGCGGGGCCAACTGGGACCCCATGCGGGTAGACTATAGCCTGCGCCAGCACGAGCAGTGGTATGTGGGGGATGGCGTCTACGGCGATGGCCCACGGCATCACTGCGACTGGTATAATAGCTATGTGATCCATCCCCTACTGCACGCCATTCTTGCCGCCCTGGGGGATAAAGATGCCAGCTGGAGCGCCCAACGGGCCAGCGCCGAGGAACGTCTGCGGCGCTACGCCGCCGTGCAAGAGCGCTGCATTGCCCCCGATGGCAGCTTTCCGGCGGTGGGGCGCTCCATTACCTACCGCGCCGGTGCCTTCCATGCTTTGGCTTACGCTGCCCTCAAGGACCTCCTGCCGAAAAACCTTCCGCCGGCCCAGGTTCGCTGTGCCCTGCAGGCGGTATTGAGCCGCACCCTTGATGGCGCAGGCAATTGGCGGGAAGATGGTTTTCTGCGCATTGGCCTCACCGGCCATCAGCCACAATTGGGCGAGGCCTATATTACCACCGGCAGCTGCTACCTCACCGCCTGCGCCCTGCTGCCCCTGGGCCTGCCCCCAGAACACCCCTTCTGGAGCGAGCCTGATATACCCTGGACCAGCTGCCGCATCTTTGATCTTGGCGAAGATCTGGAGCCAGACCACGCCCTACGCGACTAACGGCGGCTATTATATCTTTTAGAGATTTGCTGTTATTACTGATGGTTGCCCTACCGAACGTTGGAACCATTTCATTGCTCAGTTTCTCCCGTTGCGATATTTACACGCTGCCAAGCCCCCGGCGGACAGCCGTGGGCTTGGCGAAAGTGGCGGCTCATATGGCTCTGATGCGCAAAGCCGCAGGAGAGCGCTACCTCTACCAAAGGCTGGCCTTGACGCAGCAGGCATTCGGCCTGGCGGAGGCGTGTGGCAGTGAGATAGCCCCCCACACTTTGTCCCGTGTACTGGGTAAAGCGTTCCAGGAAACGGGTGCGCCCCAAGCAGCCCAGGGGCAAAAGATCGGCAATGGTAAGTGGCAGCATGTAATTGCGGTTGATGTAGTCGATGGCGAGATCAAGGTGACGCTCGGCTGCGGCTGCCTCCCGTAACGGTGCCAATTGCGAGCAATCGCGAACCATAACCGCCACCGCTTGCACCACATGGGCAATGGCGCAGGCCTGATGACCCGCTGCTACCTGCTGCCATTCCTGCCAGGCCGCACGAAAATAGCTGCGCACCTGTCGAGCCGAAGCCGAACGCAAGGGCAAGGGACCACCCTGAGGCAATACCTGCAGCAGAGCCTGAAAAAGGTCATCGACACTCCCCGGGTGGCGCTCCAATCCGCCACTATCAGCCACCAAGACGGTAAAGGACTGACCAGGACGCGCATAGCTCATATGGGGAACACCGGCTGGGAAAAACCATGTTTCCCCAGAGTTGCAAGGTAATTCATCCTCATCAAGCAATTGCCGACCTACACCCGAATCCACCACCAGTAATTCATGGACATCATGCACATGACGCAGGCGATGGGGATTACCCCGGTCATTGATGGTGACAGACATGAGACTCATGCCGGACGATTGTGCAATGGAATTGTGGACGACAAGGCAAGACAACCACTGCTCCAATGATAGACTCTGCAGCCATGACCACAGCTCAATATCCCGACACCAATCCCTTACGCCTGCTCATCGTCGGCTGCGGCGGCATTGCCACCGCTTGGCTGGAAC
>REDX01000075.1 GCA_007695355.1 Planctomycetota bacterium | reverse complement strand
CGGTTTCGCCGCTGTCAGTATCCAGCAGCTTCCAGGCGGAATCAGCGTTGAAGTCGCCGAGGTCAAAGGATAGAATGCGCATGGCTGGGCCTCCTAGGGTTTTTGTGTTTGGGCTATTCAAGCCCGTTGCCTGCCGGGGTCGAGCAATCGACCCCGGCGGCCCAGCCACATGATTTCAAAGCTTGTCTGGAATATGCTTTTAGCGCAAAAAACACCCCTTCCGGGGCTTTTTTGCTGGCCGATCTGGAGATCGGCGATCCCAGGGACAAGCTTTGCGCCGCCCTGAGCTGCTCGCCCCTTCCCCCCTTGCAGAGCTTCCCTGCCAGCATATAAACAGCGCCCCGCCGAGGAGGCCATTCTCGGCGGCCCTGTCTTGGGCTGTCTGTGCCCAGTCATGGCGGTGTAGCTCAGCGGTAGAGCAGTGGCTTCATAAGCCATTTGTCGCAGGTTCGAATCCTGCCACCGCTACCATGGTAGCAAAGGGTTTACGTCAAAAGCGTAAGCCCTTTTTTTATGCCCGCACACTATTCGCACACTATTTGCCTATTCCGCACTGCACAAAAAACCCCCGCCGCATGGCGAGGGTTTTTAATTTGGTGGGCCCAACTGGACTCGAACCAGTGACCTCCACGATGTCAACGTGGCGCTCTAGCCAACTGAGCTATGGGCCCCTCTGACGGGGAGCGAGGATGATTGCAGGGAGACGGTTCTCGGCAAGTCATTTTTCCTCGGCCGACTGCACTCGCCCAATGGTGCGGCGGGCTTCATCCAAGCGCAGCCGCATCCAAGGACTCATTTTGGCTGGATCACTGGCAAAACGCTCCATTTCGCTGGCTGCTTCATCGTAGCGCTGCTCCCAGATAAGGTCATCAATGCGAGCAATGAAGACAGAGTAGGTGGTTTGAACGTGTTCATCCCAGCGTTCATTCACCTGACTGCGCAGGGCCTGCACATCGCCGCGCTGGGATGGCCGAGCCTCACGGAGAAAGCCATCGAGATCGCGCAGAGCCTGGTGATAGCGGTGCTGGGCAAGCAAACGATCGACCTGCTCCTGCTGTAATGACCAACGGCGCTGATGCTCAATACTCTGGAATGCCAGCATGCCGCCGCCGACCAAAAGCAGGGCCAGGATGAGGGCCAAAAGCCAAGAGCCGCGCCCGCGAGAAGGCCGCAGACGGCGCGCTGATACCGCAGCCAGATCATCGCCAGCACTGCTGAGATGACTCAGGCCACCATGAATAAGACTCAATACCGCCGCCGCATCGGCGGGACGGTTTGCCGGATCCTTTTCCATGAGGCTGGTGATAATCGTTCGTAGACGGAGACTGCAGCCCCCCTCAGGGAAAACCAGAGGCTGGGTGGCCGCACGCACCAGGACATCCATGGAAGAATTGCCGCTAAAGGGCACCTTGCCATGCACCATGTGGAAGAGAGTAGCCCCCACCGCGTAAAGATCAGCCCGCGCATCAACCCCATGGGCATCCCGGCTTTGCTCAGGAGCCATATAATAAGGAGTACCCATGAGAATACCGCTAGCCGTTTCGCCACTCGCCGCGCCATCCTCCTGGTTACTGTCGAGGCGAGAAAGACCAAGATCAGCAATTTTCACCTGTCCGGTGCGGCTGACCATAATATTATCTGGCTTAATATCACGATGGATAAGGCCCCGGCCATGGGCATAAACGAGACCTTCAAGGCAACCGCGAATAATCCGCAATGCTTCTTCCTCGCCAAGTTTGCCATGCTTGGCGATGAGCTCTTTTACCGTCTCGCCCTGGACCAATTCCATGGAAAAGAAAATGAGTCCCTGGTGCTCGTCGACATCGTGGACAGCGATGAGATTGGGATGCTGCAAGCGCCCAGCCATGCGCGCTTCGCGCAGAAAGCGCTCCCGGAAAGAGGTATTCTTGCCCAGACGCGGATTGAGAATCTTGAAAGCCACCCGGCGATTCATGCTCATCTGCATAGCGCGGTAGACCTGCCCCATGCCGCCGACTCCAAGAATCTGCTCGATCCGATAGCCCTTAATGACCGATCCGCTGGCCAGTCCCTTAATACTGCGCTCGCCGCGTTTAATCACCGCCGGGATAAGCTTGCCATCCCCTCCTGGGAGGGAGCCGACGTCAAGGTCGGCGTCGGGCTTTTCATCGGTGACGGTGATCGCCTGGGCGACTCCAGAGGCGATGCGCATCTCTTCGCTGGGTGATGCATTGAGCGGGGCCTGAATCTCTCCACTGGGAAGGGCACCCGTTGACGATGGGGCAAGGGTGTCAGTAGTGCCCGCCGTGCTGCTGGCGGCCTCGTCAAAGAGCTCGCTCTCATCATCTGGGGCGCCGCTGTGCTCGGTATGCTTAACGCAGCGGCGCAGGGCACGCTGAATGGTCTCGCGGCGCGGAGCAAGCAGACGGCCACGCAGGAGCAATAGGCGTTCTATTTCGAGGCGACGTTTGGTATCAAGCACGATAGGTGAAGCCTAGGGCGCTTCGAGAAAATGCCAAGACCGGCTCAAGGCCAGCTGACCAATCTTGCCAAGTGGCAATTGTGATGGCGTGCTGGCAGATCTTTGATCCTTGGCCCAAGATCCCTGCCATGCCATTTATACCGCGGCAAAAAGATGCGGATGCTCCCGGCGCAGAGAGCTAAAGCGACCGCCATCACCGATTACCACATGATCGACCAGGGGAATGTCGAGGGTGCGCCCGGCGGCCGCCAAGCGCTTGGTCACCGCCAAATCGGCGGCTGAAGGGCTGGGGTCCCCGGTGGGGTGATTGTGTACGGCGATGGCGCTACTGGCGCCAGCGGCGAGGGCGGCACGATAAAACAGACGGGGCCCGGCCTCGGTGCCATCGATATCACCCCGGCTCAATAAGCGCGGCTCACCCAGAAGGCGGGATCGGGTGTCCAGGGCTAAACAGTAGAATTGCTCTTGGCGCAGGGTGCTCAGCTCTGGCGCCAATATCGCAGCCACCTCTTCGGGCGTACTCAGACGGGGGCGATCCCGGCGCGCCGCCCGGGCCAAGCGCCGCGCAAGCTCAAAGGCCGCCGCAATCTCGCCGGCCTTGGCCTGGCCCAGCCCGCGGCCCTGAGCCAAGGCCGAGACATCCATGCCCGCCAAACCCACTAAGCCATCGTGTTCCACTAATAAATCTTCGGCGAGGCCGAGGACATCCCGCTCACTGGTGCCAGTGCGCAGCATCAGGGCCAGTAACTCCACATCGCTAAGGGCGGTTATGCCCAGGCGCTGGGCCTTCTCCCGTGGGCCCTCACCGCCGGCAAAGCGTTCGCGGCTGGGCGGCGAAGGACTGTCTGCGGCGGCGGAGGACGGGGTGCTGGCACCACTCAAGGCAGCCACATAGGCCTGACGGGCCTCGGCCAGCCAGCCCGCATCACTGAGTTCGCCATGGGCACGGAGGCGCGCTAAGAGGCGATCCGCCTCCCAGCGCGGCAGCCCAGGGGCTACCAGGCATTCGCCGGTGGGACAATCGAGGGACACCGCCGCCCTAAGGAAGGATTGCAGGATATCATCAGCAAGTGGGCCCGGCGGGCTCAGCAGGCAGAAACGCCGAGACAGCGATGGGTTCACGGCATCACTACCACGATAACTAAGAGCCAGATCAATACCAAACCCAGGCCAAGGATAAGCCAGATCTTCGAGCGCGAAGCCGGGGCGGGGGGCAGCCGCTCGCTTAACTGTTTTAGCATGGCTTCAAAGGAGCCAATCAGGCCCTCCAGTTTGGCCAGGGGTGCAGCATCACCGCTCAATTGGGGTAGCAACGCTTCAAGTTGCCGATGCAGATCATCGGCGCGCTGGCGCTCCTTGGCCGCCTCCTGCTGGTCGGGCAAGGCATGGGCCACCTCAACCGTGCGCAGCCACAGCACAAAGGCGTGCTGCGCACGCAAGTAGCGCTCCTGCAGGGCCCGCCGTGCCTCCCCCCGGGCCCGCGCCGCTGCCCGGTCTGGAGGGCCAGGCTGCGGGGGCGTAGCGGGCGGGGAATAACGATAGATCTCCGGCGCCTCGGCTGGCATTCCCAGCCAACGTAAGAGCAGGCCGCCCCCCTGAACGATGGCCGACATCGCCAGCAAGGCGAGAACCAGGGCCAACATCGGGGCCACCAAAAGCCAAGCCTCGTCTATCACCATGCCGCCATCATGGCCCAGAACCCCGGCTGTAAACCACAGCCCCGGCGACGCAGTTTCCTTGGCGACCATACCCTGGCCGGCAAAGGCCGGTTGCACTGGGATACGGTAAACAAACAATGAGGCTCAGAAACGTATAAGCGCTGTCGCCGGGGTATCGCCCTGCCGTCCCCGCCCATAGCAGACTGCCCTCTTATTCTTCGGGATGATTACTTCATGGTGCTTTTGGCTCCCACCATCCATGCCCCTCCGGTCCACCTCCATGCCGAGATCCAGCGTCTCAAGCAGGAGCGGCAGGCGATTATCCTCGCCCATTATTACCAGCATGCCGAGATCCAGGAGGTGGCGGACTACATTGGCGATAGCCTGCAGCTGGCGCGCCAGGCGGCCGAAACCGATGCAAAGGTCATCGTCTTTTGCGGCGTCCACTTTATGGCCGAAACCGCAAAAATCCTCGCCCCCGATCGGCCGGTGCTTTTGCCCGACCTGGAAGCCGGCTGCAGCCTCGCCACCTCGGCTCCTGCCCGGGAATTCCGGGCCTTTGTCGAAGCCCATCCCGGCCATTGCGTGGTCACCTATGTCAATTCCACCGCCGCCGTCAAAGCCCTCTCTGATTACTGCGTGACCTCGTCGAATGCGGTTGAAGTGGTCAACTCCATCCCCGCCGACCAGCCGATTATTTTCGCCCCTGATCGCTTTCTCGGCGATTGGGTGATCCAGCAGACCGGCCGCAGCAATATCGTCCTCTGGCAGGGCTCCTGCGAAGTACATGAGGTCTTTTCCGAACAGCGCCTCATCGATCTCAAGGCGGCGAATCCCGGCGCCCAGGTGCTGGTCCACCCGGAATGCCCGCGCGCCATTCGTGACCACGCCGATGTCACCGGTTCCACCAAGCGCCTTTTAGAAGCGGTGCGCAGCGGCGCCGATGATGCCACCTACATTGTGGTGACCGAGCCCGGCATTATCCACCAAATGCGTAAGGCCGCCCCAGGTGCCCAATTCCTGGAAGCCCCCGCCCTCACCAGCGCCCAGGGCAGCTGCACCAGCTGCAATGAA
>REDX01000125.1 GCA_007695355.1 Planctomycetota bacterium | reverse complement strand
CGCCACCGCCGCAATGGGCGCGATGCGTGCCAGCGCGAGGGTGCGCAGGGGGGGTAGGTAACAGCAGGAGCGGAAGAAAAACCGGGGGGGACCCCTTGGGGGGGACCCGGTTTTTCTGCAGCGACTACATTATCTGCACGAGCGGGGGACCAACAAACGAATCACCAACACACCGAGCGTGGGCGCGGCCGCCGCCGCGAAGCGACAAGCGGCGGCCGTGAACACGCGGGGGCGGGGATTAGGGCTCCGAATGGTCTCCAGAAGGTAGTGTATCTAGCTCATCTACTACCTTCAAGCACTCACCTTCCTTCGCGAGACCCACCAATGAATGGTCAAAAGAATAACAAAAAGAAAAAGTGCGATTATGTAAGACTCCCGGTGACGAATTGAAACCAATTCAGATATCGATGCAGCCACACCGAGGGCAAAGCCACCCGAACAAAATGCTAAGTCTCTAAGAACTCTTGCAGCGACATTCATGCTTCGTATTACTCAATCACATCCGCGACTATTGCAAATGCGCCGTGCATTCGCACTGTCTAGCAGAACGCCACCGCCTACCACAACACCAGCGCCCACATTGATTAAGCCAGCGCCGATAGCAGCACCGCCGCCATATACTGGGTCTATTCCCGTCATGTATGCTTCACAATGCTTAGGGCTAGTATATCCCCTTCTCTGCCAGTATGGAGTCGGTGTCTGCCAGCCAGATGAGGTGCAACATGCGCCAAGTCCTTTTGGAACTCTGGTCACAACACCACCGCAGCAGCGATACCTACCCCACCTTCCAGGCCGAGAATTGTAAATTTTCCCGGCACAACAAGCCTGGTCACCTGTCATGAAAACACCGTCACAACAACCTGTATACCTAATTTTACCTGAATCGTAATCATCCAACCTACCTTCGCGGGCAGCCTGTGCTTCTTCAGGCGTCAGAATACGACGTTGATAAGTAGAATCACCTTCTGACTGGCGACCCCATTTCCCCCAATCACCACCTGGATCCGGATCACCAGTAAATATTGTCGGCGCAGGTATCCTTCCATATTGACCTGTGCGCTCAGCATCAGCGATTGCACGCTGAACATTGGCGCTTGAGGGCGGGTATGCTAATTCGTTTTCGTTACGGGTGCGGGGCTGCCATACAATAGACACATTACCGCCAACAACACCAACCAGCCATTCAGTTCCACTAGGATCCATTCCCCCCGGCACAAAATATCCCCGATACATCGACATACCATCAACATATCCGAGCGGATCGCGGGAGATAAATCTCCCTAATTCCGCATCAAAATACCGCGCCCTAAAATACCACTGGTCGGTTTCCGAATCATACCTACGCCCCGTATACCCATATGGCTGCAACGATTCCTGCACCGCCTTCGCATTTCCGGCGGCATCGAGCACGGTCCACGAGCCATAGGCGGTGTACGAATACCGTTCAACTACCGTGCCCGTATCGTCAGTGAGGGCCTGGATCGTGTAGCGGTGGTTAGGGTCGTAGGCGAGACTGGTTTGTGTGGGGGCTGCGGGGCTGGGCTGTTGGTGTGTTGTAAGGGATTGCTGTAACGGTACTTGGCTGGACGAATATGGTGTGGGGCGGTGGGGCGTAGGGTGGCGTCGTAGGCGTTGATGGTGGGCTGTGAGAGCGGGGGGGTGGGGGTGGGTCGGGGGGACTGGGCGATGGTGGGGTGGTTTAGCTGCCGCGAGGCGGTTGTCGGGCATATTGGCGATGATGGCATTATCGTAGGTGCAGGTGGTGGGGTCGTAGGTTGAGGTGGTGAAGTCGTAGGCTAAGGCGGTGGTGATGGCTCGGTGGTCGTAGGCAGAGATTCTGGGCGCTGGGCGAGTGTGGCACCTTGGTTTTTCCAGGGTGGCGTTGGATGCGGCGTTGGCAGTGGGGACTGGTTTCATGGGCGGCATAGTGGTTGTATTTTATTTGGCTAGCAGGAGCGAGGCAAGGCCGAATCATGGTTTGGAGGCCTTGCCCTTTGAGCCAGGGATAGGTGCATGGTGATTGGTGATTGGTGGCGATTGCCCCTGGGAACGGTGGCCGGCTGGGGAGGCAGGGATGGGGGTCGCGCTTCGAATATCCCCCGGAATTTATTTTTATTAGAGGGCAGCTTGGCCGCGTGCAATTTGGCGATCCCAGAGATAGCTAATCCCATGGTGGAGAACTAAGGGAGAGCGGAGGCCTTAGGCCAGCAGGCCGGCGAGGGCGGTTTCGTAGGCGTCGACAATGGCGGGGCGGGCGAAGCATTCGGCGCGGGAACGGGCGGCTTGGCGCATGGCCTGGTAGGCTTGGGGGTTTTGCAGGAGGCGCAGGGCGACGGAGCCGAGGCAGATGTCTTTGCCGTAGTCGCAGAGGAGCCCGCTGACGCCGTCTTCGATGACTTCGGGCAGTCCGCCCACACGATAGGCGAGAACGGGGCAGCCGCAGGCCATGGCTTCGAGGGCGGCGAGGCCAAAGCTCTCGGTTTGGCTGGGCAGCAGCATGAGGTCGGCAGCTTGGAGGATGCGCTGGACCTGTTCTTCGCGGCCGATAAAGCGCACCTGTTCGCGCAGGCCCAAGTCTCGTACCTGGGCTTCGGCGGCGGCCAACTCAGGACCCTCGCCAACGAGAGCGAGGATTGCTGGCATTTCCCGGGCGACGACGGCGAAGGCGGAGATGACGTGTGGGATATTTTTTACCGGGCGAAAATTCGAGACGTGAACCAGGAGGCGCTCGCCCTTGGGCGCCAATTGGGCGCGCACCTCGCCCTCGGCATCATTGATGGTGAAACGATCGAGGTCGACAAAATTGGGGATAACCTGCACCCGGCCAGAGGGGATGCGGAAGGCATCTTCGGTATCGTGGGCAAGAAAGGTGGAGGGCGCGGTGAGCAGATCCTGCTTGGCGATGGTAAAGCGGGTCAGTTCAAAGTAGCTATGCTGCCGGCCGACCAGGGTAATGTCGGTGCCATGCAGGGTGCAGGCGAGGCGCACGTCGATGCCTCGCTCTTCGCGCAGCACCTCTCGCGCCATCCACGCCGCCTGGGCGTGGGGGATGGCATAGTGACTGTGAATCACCTCAATGCCGTGCTCTTCGACCAGGGCGATGAGTTTATTGGTGAGGGGCAGGACGTACTGTTCGTGACGAAACAGCGGGTAATCCCCCGCCTCCACGGTGTGGAAGTAGAGGTTGCAGCGCCAGCGATTGAGACGAAAGGGGCGCTCTGAGGAGACCACGTGTACCTCGTGGCCGCGCTCGGCGAGGGCCAGGGCCAATTCGGTGGCGACGGCGCCAGAGCCGCCAAAGGTGGGATAGCAGGTTATCGCTAATTTCATGCGCGTTTCGTTGTCCTTCGGGCGTTACTCATTGCGGAGCGGTGACAGGGGCCCGCAAAACATTTTTGGCTGAGCCAGTTGCACCCAGTCGCATGGATATGGACGAGGCCTATTGATCGTCGCAGCGGAGGGTGGCGGGATGGAGCATGGATCGGGGATACTTAACTGCGCTTGTAGCGCTGCAGCCAAGCATAGAGGGCATCGCCGGGACATATACTAGGGCTTAAATCTCGATGCCCAAATAGTCGGCCCTTGGGAACTTTGAGGCGGAGGCGGGTATCGGTGAGAAATTTATCGAGAACGGCAAGGTGACGACTATCGGGCGGGGCGCGGTGATAATCGCCCATCATCGAGATGCCGAGGTTATTGCTGTTATTATTGGCCGTATGGGCTCCTTGAATGCTTTCCGGACGGCCCTCATAGATGCGTCCATCGGAGGCGATGAGGTAATGATAGCCTATGGCGGCCCAACGCCGGCCTTCACGGTGGAATCGATCGATGCGGCGCAGGATTTCACGATCTGAGAGGCGGGCGGTGCCGGCGTACTCACCGGTGTGGTGGATGGTAATGCGATTAATCGCGCCCATTTGCCGGTGATTAGCGCCAATCGCGGCATTGGCCCATTGCTGCCGGCGAATCACCTTATACCCACCATCGGGGGCCACTGGAAGGGGATCATCGGCAGTGGAGGGACGGTCCAGCAGGCCGGCCATGGGATCGTTGCCGAGGTGGTGCGTACCGGGCAGGAAGAGTTGCTGTCCCGGCGTGATAAGCGCGCTGCGCAGGTTGTTGGCGCGGGTTATACTGTCGACGGTTACGCCTGAGCGCCGCGAGATACTGGAGAGGGTATCACCCGCTTCGACCATGTACCATAGGCCCTGGGCGGCGGCTGGGGCTACTGGAGCGGCAACCACCGGGGCCGTGCCGCCGCGGCGCGGGGCACAACCGGCAACCATGAGCCCGGCGACGGCCAAGACCACCTGCCGACGGCTGAAGGCCGGTTTATGCTGATGCTCAGGCGAGGTGGCCATAGAGGGTATATTTAGTCAGGCAGAAGCCCGGTCAATGGATGGGTTTAGAGAGGATTCACGGATTAAATAGAACTCAGGCGGATACCGTCAAAAAAAAGCGCTCTCTGTTTTTACTGAAATCACCGGGGCAATCCGCGGTATAAAACCTGAGCTCGCCGTTATGAGTGCACCACTATCAGCTTATCGAGTTCAGGGGTGAACGATTGAACGCCGCTACCAGACTGACAGACTCCCTGCTCATTCATGGTTTAAATCGTTCTCGTGCCAGGACCGGAAAGCCCTATGCCTTGTCCGCTTAGCGATGCTATTTTTCAGGCTTCCTGCTCTCTACTTGCCTGCTCAAGTCGAGAGCTGGGGCCCCGTGTTGAACAGTTGCTTAACCAACTGCAGCGCGAAGGCATGGCTGACTATCTTTGGATCCTTACCCACGGCTATGGAGAGCATGCGCCAAGCAGCGCTGATCAGCAATGGCGCTCAAGTCGCACTCCGCGCGCCCGCAGTGCTTTGCGCACCTGGGTTAAGCGTCGTTGTCTGGGCCATGGCCGAGAAAGCCCCCTGCGCTGCCGCAGTCTTAGCGGCGGTGAACTTGAACTGATGCCACTGCCCGCCGGCAGCAGTGCCATGGTTATTCCCTGTAGCCCTTGCGCGGCGGTGGTGCTTGGCTGGGAACTGCCCAATGACGAGGAAGATGCTGCTTTCCGCGAGGCCTTGCCTGCCCTCTGCTGCTTGGCCGCCGCCATCGCCCAGCGCTTTCAACGGGAACGGGTACAGCAGGTTCAAGGCGAGAGTTCCCGTGATCGGGGGGCGGCGGCGAAAAGTAGTTCGGCGATGATGTCGCCAATTTCTCTGCCCACCGCCATGTCTTCAGCCATGATGGCTGCAGTCGGCTTTAACGAGCACACCAGTGTTGCATCGGCGCCGCAAATGGGCGAGGCCGAGTTATGGCGCGCTTATGCGCTTTTTGAGCTCATCAATCGCGGCAGCGAAGACATGATAACCATCCACGATGCCAAGGGGAATTGCATCTACGTCAATGATGCCTACATGGCTTTACTGGGATATCAGCCGGCGGACCTCATCGGCAAAACCGTCTTTGACATTAGTAACCCTGAAGACCACAGCGCCCTGCGCGAAGCCTTTGAATCAATGATAGATCACGGGGTTAGTCACACCTTCGAATGCCGGCTTCGCGATGCGGGTAATCATTGGCGGTGGATGGAAGTTCGTGGGGGGGTGGTGCTGGATGAGCAGGGCCAGTTCACTGAAATGGTCTTAATGCTGCGCGATATTACCGAGCGCCGCGATTTTGAACAAACCCTTAGCTTTAATGAGCACAATCTTCGCGCCATGCTGGATAATGTGCCCGATGCCGCCTGGCTCAAAGATGCTGCTGGCTGCTTTCTCTTGGCCAATCCAGCAGCGGCGCGCCTCTTCGGTGCCGAGGCCGATGAATTGGTGGGGCGCAGCGAGGGGGAATTCCTTGGCATCGCCGATGCCCATCGCTCTTCAGAATACGATCAACTGCTGATGCTGTCCGGCGACAGCGTGAGTTATACCCACCACCTCGGCCGCGATGGCTGCGATGAAGCCATCCTTGAGGTGCGTAAAGAACCGGTGATCGACGATAATGGGGAAATTATTGCTATCAGCTGCTTCGCCCAGGACGTTACCCGATTGGTGCGGATTCAATTGGATTTGATTCGTGCCACACTGTTGATGAATCATACCGAAGCGGTGGCCGGCATCGGCTTATGGTCGATCCAGGCGCGGGGTGAGGAACTGTATTGGAATGATGGCATGTTTAGCATGTGCGGCCTGCCGCGGGGTGCCTTTCAGCCTTCCTTGGAAACCTTCCTGCAGTTAATTCAAGAAAACCAGCGCGCTGCCACTGCGGCGGCGATTGAGGAATGTTTTCAATTGCGCCGCCCCTTCCGCATCGATGTCGTTGTCCAGCGGCCAGATGGCAGTTCCCTGCCGGCGGTGCTGGTGGGGGCGCCCTTCCATAACGGCCATGGCCAACTTGCTGAAATTGCTGGCGTCATGGTGCCCGTCCATGCCGCTTCATCAGCGGTAGCGAGTTCGGCAGAGGAAGTTTGACTCGCCTCCTTCTTGCCCACCCTGCCTGCATGCCATTACCGCTCCCCCCTCCAAAACTCCTGGCCCTTGATCTTGACGGCACCTTGCTTGATGCCGCCAGTCAGTTGCCCCAGGCCCATCGCGAGACCGTGGCCTGGGTGCGCAGTCAGGGCATCGAAGTCGCCATTGTCACCGGCCGCCCTCTCCTGACCACCCGTTGGGTGTGGGAGCGTCTGGGCCTCGACACCCCGGTGGTCTGTTTTAATGGGGTGTGGGTGGGGGTGCCCGGCGAAGCCCCCCTGGCCTGCGAGGCCTTAAGTGAAGCCGATGTCCACGACATTGTCGCGGTGCTTGCTCAACTGGACGGCGCCATCTGTGTTTACCCCGGGGTTGAACGCTGGCTGATCCATCGCTTCACCGCCCGCACCCGGGATTTCAGTCAGCTTTATGGGGTGACGATTGAGGAGCAGCCGGAACTGCTGCGCACTTGGACGGGGCCCAGCTGCAAGGTCATGTTTGTCGCCGAGCCGGAACGCATTCCCCATGCCCTGGCCCTGGCCCAGCAGGCCTTGGGCGATCGCTTCCATATGGTGGCGAGCCAGGAAGACCGCTTTGAAATCCATCGCCCCGGGGTTACCAAGGCCTGGGGCTTGGCGCGGCTGTGCTCGGTCATGGGCATTCAGGCGGGTGAGGTATGGGCGGTGGGCGATGCCGCAAATGATGCGGAAATGATCGCCTGGGCTGGTGTCGGCTGTGCTATGGGCCACGCCCCGGCGGCCCTACAAGCGCAGGCGCAAGTCATCCTGCCCTCCATCCATGAACATGGCCTACAGGCCCTGCGGGCGCTGATCGAAGAGGCGCAAGCATCCCATGGACGCCCTTGAGCGGGCCCACCAGCGCCTCCCCGATGAGGCGCTGTGTCGGCAACGGGCCCAGGCGGCGACCAGCGGCGCCGTGGAAACCGGCGCCACCTGGCCCTATCTCTGGCCCGGGGGCCTGCGCCTGGCCGCCGATCTCAGCGAGCTGGTTCATCCCGATCCCCGCCTGCGCGTCGTCGACCTCGGCTGCGGCCGCGGCCTCTTGGGCATGCTGGCCCTGGAAATGGGCTTTCAGGAGGTTTGCTTTGCCGATGGCGATCCCCTCCCCCTGGCCTGCCTCGACGCCCAGCTGACGGATGCTCCGGGGGCCCATACCGCCCTGGTTCATTGGGGCCAGGCCCTGCCGGGGCCCGGTGCCGATCTCATCCTCGGCGGCGACGTGCTCTACCGGCCGGAATACCATGA
Source organism: Planctomycetota bacterium (assembly GCA_007695355.1). Lineage (GTDB taxonomy): Bacteria > Planctomycetota > UBA11346 > UBA11346 > UBA11346 > REDP01. The sequence goes on along the minus strand of REDX01000125.1, from coordinate 14,970 downwards.
TCAGCTCTTGGCCACCATTGCCGCCTCGTTAAATCGCCACGGCCAAGCCCTGCTCAGCGACCCCCGCAGCTGCCTGGAAGCCCATCTACCAGACCTCGCCACCGCCCATGGCCTGCACCTCAGCATGGAGGAGCGACCAGGGCCCTACACCTTGCTGCGCCTCAGCCCGGCCCGCGGCGATCTGCGGGCCGCCCAGGCCAACTTGGCCTAAAGGCAGGGCGGCGAAAAGCTGTGCCCGGTCCTGGGCCCCACGGCCCACCGCATTGTCAGGGGGCTGCGGATTTCTAAGCTGGGAACATGCAGCCTTTAACCCTCACGCCCCTGGGCCGTCCCCTGGACTGGACCTGGCCGATTCCTGGCTCTAAAAGCCTGACCAACCGGGCCCTGCCCCTGGCCGCCCTGGCCAGCGGCGAAAGCCGCCTGCGCCGGGTGCTGCATAGCATTGATACCCAAGCCATGCGCCACTGCCTGCAAGCCTGGGGGGTGGATATCCGCGAAGCCGGGGAAGACCTGCTGGTGAACGGGGGTCGGGATCGACTGCGGCCCAGTCAAAGGGCTTTGGAGGTGGAAAACAGCGGCACCACCGTGCGCTTCCTCAGCGCCATGGCCGCCCTCGTCCCCGGTGACACCACCCTCTGCGGTGATGCCGACATGGCCAAACGCCCCATCGCCGATCTGGTCAATGCCCTGGGCCAGCTTGGCATCCAGGTGGACTGCGCCAGCGGCTGCCCCCCCCTCACCGTGCGTGGTCAGGCCCGGCTGCGCGGGCATACCCGCATTCCCGGGAACCGATCGAGCCAATACCTCTCGGCCCTGCTCATCGCCGGCGCCGCCGATCCCGAAGGCATTAGCGTCAGTATCGAAGGCAGCCTAGTCTCCGCCCCCTACGCCCGTATGACCCTGGATATGATCCAGGCCTTTGGCGGCCAGGTTGATGAAGATCCGGGTCAGCGCTACGCCAGCCGCGGGCCCCTGCGCGGCGCCAATATCGCCATTGAACCCGATGCTTCCGCCGCCAGCTACGCCTTTGCCGCCGCCGTCGCCACCGGCGGCCGGGTGCGGGTGGAGGGCCTGGGCCGGGGCTCGGCCCAGGGCGACCTCGCCTTTGTCGATATCCTTGAGGCCATGGGGGCGCGGGTGGAGCGGGCTGAAGATGCCACCACGGTAATCGCTGGCCCAAAGCTGCGCGGCGTTGATGTGGATATGCACCATATTTCCGACACCGTCATGACCTTGGCCGCCATTGCCCCCCTCGCCAAGGGGCCCACGACCATTCGCAATGTGGCCAATATTCGCATTAAAGAGACCGACCGTCTCAGCGCCACGGTTAGCGAACTGCGCCGACTCGGGCAGCAGGTGGAACACGGCGAGGACTGGCTGCGCATTACCCCAGCCCCCCTGCGCGCCGCCAGCATTGAGTGCTACCGCGACCACCGCATGGCGATGAGCTTTGCCGTACTTGGCATGGCAAAACCGGGGCTGACGATTAGCGACCCCGCCTGCGTCGCCAAAACCTACCCCGCCTTTTGGCAACACCTCGCCCAGTGCTACCGCCATCATAACCAGGATGCATCATGGGCGGATTGAGGATTATTGGCGGCGCCTGGCGATCGCGGCGACTCAAAGCTCCGCCCGGCCTGGCCACCCGCCCGCTTACCGATCGCATCCGGCAAAGTCTCTTTGACTGCCTCGGCCAGCGTCTCGACGGCCTGGTGGTGGCGGACTGCTTCGCTGGCAGCGGTTGTTTTGGATTTGAAGCCTTAAGCCGCGGCGCGGCGCAGGTGTACGCCATTGAATCCGGTCCGCCGGCGATCCAGTGCCTGCGCGACAATGCGCAAAGCCTAGAGGCCGGCGAGCGCTGGCAGCTGCTAGTGCAGATGCTGCCGCAGGCGGCAGATCGCTTACCCCCCTGCGATATTATCTTTGCCGATCCCCCCTTTCCCTGGTTTCAGGAACAGCCCGAACTTTTAGCCAGCGTGCTGCAGGCCCTTATCCAGCGCCTAAGCGCCGAGGGTTGCCTCCTCCTACGCGGCGAACAGGGCCAAGCCATGCCCGCCATCCCGGGCTGCCGTATAGACGATGAGCGCGGCTACGGTCGCTCGTGGGTGCGCTGGCTATATCGGGATTAAGGCGATGCAAAATCTCGCTGATCACCTCAGCCAATGGCGAGCAACGAAAGACCAATGACGACAGACGCTGATCGTTTTTGTGGCCCGTAGTCGGTAGATGATCGCGAAAAACTATTGGTCAATCGGCAAAGCAGAACACGCCGCTTTCAGCCAATTCCATTTCCACTTTTTCGCCGCGGCGGAAGTGATGGTAATTATCGTGGCGGCTGGTGAGCAAAAGGCGCTCACCGCGGTGGCGAATGGCAACCACGGTTTGCCGGCGGCCGCCGAGGAAGCGCTCGTCGATGACCTCGGCCAGGCGGGTGCTGCTGGCATCGCCCTGCATCGGCCGCAGGCGCAGGGCGGTATGGCGGATGACCACGGTCACCGGCGTTCCATCGGCGAGGCCATCGGCCGGCACCACCAAGGGGCCAATGCGCACCCCGCCATCATTCACCACCCCCTGGGTGGTGCTGCAGTCGCCAAAAAAAGTAGCGCTAAAGACATCCACCGGATGGCGCCAGACCCGCTCCGGTGGGCCATCAAGCACCATTTTTCCATGATTCATGAGGACAATGCGATCGGCCATCTGCAGGGCCTCCTCGCCATCGTGGGTCACCATTAGGGTGGCAATGCCCACATCTTTGAGCAGCAGGCGGGCATCGTCGCGCAGGGAGCGACGGAGGGTGGCATCGAGGCCGGAGAAGGGCTCGTCCATTAACATCAGGCGTGGTCGCGGTGCCAAGGCCCGGGCCAAGGCGACGCGCTGTTGCTGCCCGCCAGATAGCTGATGCGGCCAGGCATCGATTAAGTCTGCCGCCCGCACCCGGGCCAAGGTTTCGTTAATTCGCTGGGCGGCGTCGCTGCGCGAAAGCCCGCGCAAACCGAAGGCGACATTGGCCCGCACATCGCGATGGGGAAAGAGGGCGAAATCCTGAAACACCATGCCCACCCCCCGCTGTTCCGGCGGTACACAGTGACCACAACGGGAAACCTCCTCGCCGGCCAGGGTGATGGTGCCCGAGAGCAAGGGCTCTAATCCAGCGACACAGCGCAAGAGCGTGGTTTTTCCGCAGCCCGAGGGGCCAAGCATACAGACAATCTCGCCGGGCTGGATACATAGATCGATACCATGTAGCACCGGCGTTGCGCCGTAGGCGTGATGAGCTCCAGAAACCACCAGGGTACAGGTCATGACATTCCTTCCGTATCCCGACTCTTGGTGATAAGTCGCGACAGCACCAGCACCGGCAAAAGGCCAACCGCGAGAATCATTAGCGCCGGAAAGGCCGCCTCGCCCAAACGCTCATCGTGGGCGAGGGCATGCACCCGCACCGCCAGGGTATCGAAATTAAAGGGCCGCAGAATCATCGTCGCCGGTAATTCCTTCATCGCATCGACAAACACTAAGAGCATGGCGGTAAATACCGCGCCGCGCATTAAGGGAACATGGATGGCCGTTAGCACCCGCCGCGGCCGGGCGCCGAGGGTGCGGCCCGCCGCATCTAGGGAATGGGGAATGCGGCCCAAGCCCGCATCGAGGGTGCCCAGGCCAATGGCAAGAAAGCGCACCATATAGGCAAAGACCACGGCGGCGACGCTGCCGGAAATAATCAAGCCGGTGCTCAAACCAAACCAGGAGCGCATGAGGGCATCAATGGTATTATCGATCCAGCCGAAGGGCATGACAATCGCCACCGCAATCACCGAACCAGGTACCGCATAGCCGAGACCGCCAATGCGCCGGGCCGCCAGGGTAATCACCGAGGGCAGCAGGCGCGAACTGTAGACCACCACCAGGGCCAGCACCAGCACCCCCAAGGCCGCCATCGCAGAAACCATAAAGCTATTGAAAGCCAAGCCGCTGACTGTCTCCTGCCAGCGCACATCACCGTGACGAATCGCCCGCCGCAGCAGCAGCAAAGCGGGCATGAGAAAGCCAAGACTCAAGGGCACCACACAGGCGACCATGGCCAGCCCGGCACGCCAGCCCTGCAGGCGCCAGCGCGGCAAATGGCGAACCCGGCCAGTGGTATGATGATAGCGCCGGCGGCCGCGGGAGACGCGCTCAAGGGTGAGGATAATACCCACCACAATCATTAACACCGCTGCCAGTTTACAGGCTAAGGCATAGGAACCGAAATTAATCCAGGCGCGGTAGATCTCGACGGTGAAGCTGGGCACAGCAAAATAATCCACGGTGCCGTAATCAGCCAGGGTTTCCATCATTACCAGCGACAGCCCAGCAACCAAGGCGGGCCGAGCCAGGGGAAGGGCGATGCGACGAAAACAGGAAAAGGGGCTATGGCCAAGGGTGCGCCCAGCTTCCAGCACGCACACCGACTGATCAAGGAAGGCAGTGCGGCAGGTGAGGTAGACATAGGGATAGAGGACCAAACCCATCATCACCACCGCCCCCCCCAGCGAACGAATCTCAGGGAACCAATAGTCAGCGTGGGTTTCCCAACCAAAGAGGGAACGCAGGCCGCTTTGCACCGGGCCGGCATAATCCAAGAGATCGGTGTAGGTATAGGCCATTATATAGGCCGGTACCGCCAAGGGCAGCAAAAGCGCCCATTCAAATATGCGGCGGCCCGGGAACTGACACATGGTGACCAGCCAGGCACAGCTGACGCCAATGAGGGCGGCAATGGAACCCACGCCCAGACAGAGAATGAGGCTATTAACAATCACCTCACGTAATTTGTACTCAACGATGTGGGCCCAATCGCCGTCGGGGTCGCCCTGAAAGAGGGCCACCCCAACGAAGAGCAGGGGCACCAGCACCATGCCCATAACTACGAGCGAGGCCCAGGTCCAGGGATTCGTTAGGCCCAAACGACGGGGCATGGCGCGCCAGCCCAGGCTGGTTACCACTGCCTTACTAGCAGTTTCAACACGAAGGGGCCGCGAGGATGAAGATGGTGCTTCGTGCTCGCGGCCTTCGCTCATTAACGCCAGCCAACCCGATCAAAGATACGCATCGCGGTACTGGAGAGTTCACCCAGGGTTTGGGCGCTTACCGTATCATCACCGCGGAATTCAAAGCCCTCGCCATCCAGGGGATTGGCAACCCCGGCCACCACCGGAAACTCACGGCTGCCGCGAACCCAGGCTAGCTGGCCTTCGGGACTGGCGAGGTATTCGAGGAATGCAACGGCATGATCGCGATTGGGGGCGTGGGCGAGGAGGCCGGCGCCGGAGACATTCGTATGGGTGCCGCGCTCGCCTTCACCCTGGTTAGGGAAGAAGAGGCCAATCTTGCCCCACACTGCCTCTTGCGCGGGATCGCCAGAGTCGCGCATCTGCAAAGCGTAGTAATGATTCACAATCGCCACATCCCCGGCGCCGGCGGCGACGGCGGCAATCTGCGGCCGGTCACCACCCTGGGGGGCGCGGGCAAAATTGGCCACCAGGCCGCGGGCCCAGGATTCTGCGGCAGCCTGGCCATGGGTGGCAATCATCGCTGCCAGCAAGGACTGGTTGTAAACATTAGAGCTTGAGCGCACCAAAATCCGCCCCCGCCAGCGCTCGTGCACCAAATCCTCATAGGTGGACAATTCGCTGGGATCAACCCGATCCTTGGCGTAGACAATAATGCGATAGCGCTTGCCAAAGGCAAACCAGTGGCCTTCGGCGTGGCGCAGCTGCTCGGGAATGGCACTCTCCAGCACCTCGGATTTCACCGGCTGGAAAATGCCCATGCGATCGGCGGCGGCAAGGCGGCCGGCATCGACGGTAATAAAGAGGTCGGCCGGGCTATTGCGGCCCTCGGCGCGAATGCGGGCCAGCAGTTTATCACCGCTGTCCTCGACCAGGTTGACGCGAATGCCGGTCTTCTCCGTAAAGGCTTCGAAGAGATTGCGGTCATCGTCATAGTGACGGGCCGAATAGATGTTTAATTCGGCGGCGGGCAAAATGCCGCAGCTGATAAAGCTGCACAGCAGGACAGCGAGGGCGCACAGCGGGATGCGAAGGGACATGGGGGTCTCCTGAAGGGCGGTGAGTAAATGAGAATGAATCGCAAAAGCAAGGAGCAGGCTTAGCGCCCGAAAGCTTTTGCAAGTGATTTTCATTTACTAAAGTCTAGACAGCCGCGCCCTGGCCTATAATCCCCCCATGGCCGCCCACGACCACCCCCTCAGCACCCGCCTTTTAGAGCATGGCTATCCGCCGCCCCAACGCCTGGAGAGCCTCCAGGGTGGATGCGTAAGCACTGTTATACAAGTTTATTGGAAGGATAAGACAAGCGCTGTGGCGAAGCTTGGCCTGGCCCCAGGCCAGGCCGCTGGTGAAGCCGCCGGACTGCGCGCCCTGGCCGACACCCAGACCCTGCGAGTGCCGCAGATTCTGAGCATCGGCGATGATTTCCTCCTCCTGGAAGACCTGGGACAGGGGCGACCGGGGCCCAGCTGCTGGGCCGATCTCGGCAAGAACCTCGCCCGCCTGCACGGCCTGCCCGCGACCAAATTTGGCTTCAACTGCCCCACCTGGTGCGGTGCCACCCAGCAAGACAACCGCTGGCAAGAGGACGGGGCCAGCTTCTTTGCCGAGTCCCGCCTGCTGCACCTAGGCCAGCAGTGTCGGCAGCGCGAACTTCTCGATGCCGCCGATTTTAAGGCCCTGCAAGGGCTCGCCCGCCGCCTGCCCGAACTCATCCCCGAGATGCCCCCCGCCCTTATCCACGGCGACCTTTGGGGCGGCAATGTCCACATCTGCGCCCAGGGCGAGGCGGCCCTTATCGACCCCGCCGCCCACTATGGCTGGGCCGAAGCTGAACTGGCAATGACCCTGCTCTTCGGCGGCTTTCCGCCGCAATTTTATCAATCCTATCAATGCCATAGCAGAATTGCCGCAGACTGGCGACAGCGCGCCAGCCTCTACAACCTGTATCATCTACTGAATCATCTCCTACTCTTCGGGGGCAGCTATCGCAGACAGGTACAAGATAGCCTTCACCGCGTCAGCAAATAGATAGGTATGGCGGCGCTCGGTGGTAGACCGGGCCCCAGGGGAGGCTACAGTGGGGCTATGCCAGCTTCCTCCCTGCCCGTACTCCCTGTTTTCCCCGATGGCAGTCTGCCGCCTTTGCCGCTATTGCGGCAGTGGTTTCGTGAGGCTGCCGAGGCCGGCGAGGAGTTGGGCTGCGAACGTCTGCCCCACGGTAATGGCATCCTGCCGCCGCTCATGCAGCTGGCCGGGATGCGTCGCCTGCGTATCTTTCGCCCCGATCTGCCGCGGCGCTTTCGCTGGCAGAACAGCGACGGTTCGGCGGAGGTGGTGGTCGATAATCGGGGCGTCGAAGAAGAACTGGCAGAAGACGCGGCCCTGGAAGTGCGCCGGGGCCACCTGCCCCCCTGCCCCGGTAGCGAGGGCTCCTCGGGCCGGGTCATCGACCGGGTAATGCGGCGGGTGGAGGCGGCGCGACTCACCGATGGTGCCGCCATCCTTGACGATGGCATTGGCGCCGATTGGCGGCCGGCCCTTTCTGCTCTTTCCTACGGCGGAGCACCGCCGCCCCTGCGCACCCAATCCATCGCCTTGGAAGATGGGCCGATGCGGGTGTGGAATCCCCTGCCCTTCGCGCGGCGCTGCGTCGCTGCCCTACCCCCGGATGGCCAGGCCCCGCCCTGGTCGGTAATCGATCACCGCGGCGCCAAGCACCCGATCCAGGTGGTGGAGGGGCCGGTGGGCGAGCAATGGCTTACCGAGTTACAATTGGGGCCCCTCGAGGTAGTGGATTTGGTGCCCTACCACGATCCGGTGAATGCCGAGCATTGGGAGGTCAGCGCCAAGGTTATCGACAATGGCGTGGTGCGGGCCGAATTGGATGATCGCGGCGCCATTCGCCGGCTCTGCTGCGATGGCCGCTTTATCAATGCCGCCGGCCCCCTCGCCGAGCCCCTGGTGGATGGCCATGCCCTCGGCGGCGAGGTGCATATACGGCCTTTGGAACGGGGGCCCAGCCGCGGCCGGGTATTGGTAACCATCGACGATGAGGCGGGAGTTCTGCGCCTCATCTATTCGGTCCATGCTCACGATGATATTCTGCAGGTGGCGGTAACCTGGAATCCCCGGCGCGACTGCGAATTGGTGCTTCGTCACCCCATCCCGGCTGGACCCGCCACCCTCACCAGCTGTGGCGATGGGGCTCCGGATGTCCTGCCCCTGGGCAATCTCAGCACCAGCGAGGCGGCGCGGCCCCGGGGTGGTCTGCGCTGGGTGCGTTTAGAACGCGGCGAGGAATCCATGGCCCTGGTGGGTCAACGGCCCTTCACCCTGATTCCCGCCGATGCCAGTATTGTGGTGGGCGATGGGTGTCTCTATGGCCTGGGCTGGGGGCGGCGCTCTGGCGAGCAACTTTCCCTGGCTGAGGCAGCCCTTTCCCTGGGCGTGCCCGGCCGCCACGCCGGCAGCGCCGAAGTCGCCGCCCCTGCCTTTCACCTCGGCGATCACCACCAATTGACCGCGCTGTGGATGGCCAAGCCTGAGGATTGGGCGCTGGAAGTCTTATTGGTCGAGCAAAACGGCGTCTCCGGCCGCGCCGAACTCTATCCCCATCCCCAATTCGAAGCACTGAATGAAGCCCGCCTAGTTGACGCCGATGGTCGCAAATTGGAAAGCCTGTCGCTAACCAAAGAGGGCGATGGTTGGATAATCCCCTATCAGCCCCATAGCATATCAATCGTCCGCTTACGCTAGGGATTCTTCCATGCCGCTACACCTGGCCATTTACCATCCAGCTATCCCACAAAATACGGGCAACCTCGGCCGCCTCTGCGTGGGCATGGGGGCAGAGCTGCACATTATTGGCCCCTGTTCCTTTAATTTCTCCGATACCGCCCTGCGCCGCGCCGGGCTAGACTATTGGCCCCACCTGACCTGGACCTTGCACCCGGATGAGGACGCCTTTCTTGATTGGCTAGGCGGACGCGAACCCTGGCTGGTCACCAAGTTTGGCCAACAGCGCTATGATCATGCGAAATTCTCCGATGGCGATATTATGGTTCTCGGCAATGAGAATACGGGTCTGCCCCGGCCCTGGCTGCGACGCTGGCCAGAGCGCTGCTTGGCGATTCCCATCTGCGGCCCCATTCGTAGTTTCAATGTCGCCAATGCCGGGGCGATGGTGCTTAGCAGCGCCGCCGCCGCCTGCGGCCACTTCAATAACTGGTCGCCGATCCCTATCCCCGAGGCAGCGGCGGAAGCGCCGCCGGCATGAATCAGCGCTGCGCCCTCTTCTGCCCGGCCTACGCCGGCCTGAGTGACGCCGAATTCGACCGCGCCGAGACGATGGCGCAGCAGCTGGCGGCGGCTTGTCATTGGCAGCTGAATTGGCTACCCAGTAGCCGCAGTGGCCTGGCCCCCGGCCATTGGCTACCCGCTGCCCAGCGCCTGGACGAACTGCGCCACATCCTTGACCAAGTGGATATTCTCTGGGCCCTGCGCGGCGGCTATGGATGTCTGCACCTGGTGCCCGAATTAAGCCAGCTGACCGTGCGGCGCGCCCCCCTGCTGATTGGCTTTAGCGATCTCACGGTGCTGCACGGCCTCTGGGCCCGCCGCGGCTGGGGGCCCAGTATCCACGGCCCCATGCCCGCCATCGGCGGCGGCGAGCAGGCCATCGGCAGCCTGCGCCAGCTGCTTAACGGCGACAGCCTGCACTGGGATCAGCAGAGCCATCCGGAGGTAGAAGTGGCCTTTCCCGGCAGCGCCAAGGGCCCCCTCTTCCCGGCCTGCCTGCGGGTGCTGGCGGGGATGGTGGGCACCGCCGCCATGCCCCATCTTGCCGGACACATCCTGGCCATTGAGGATATCGATGAACGCCCCTACGCCATCGATCGGGCGCTAAGCCAACTGTATCAGGCCGGCTGCCTCGAGGGCCTGCGGGGGCTGGTTACCGGCCGCTTTCCCGGTGCCGACGGTGGCCATGGTAGCGATGCCCGTGGCCCCAGCCTGCATGCGGTTTTAGGCGAATGGGCCCAGCGCCTGGCCCTGCCTTGCATCTATGCCCTGCCCTTTGGCCACGAGGCCGATCCCTTAAGCCTGCCCTGCGGCGGCTTAGCCGAATTGAGCTGTGATGGCAGGGACTGGAGCTTGCGCGTCCGGCTGCATTCGAGAGACCCGACTTAAGCGGCCCGGCGCAGGGCTAAAACCTTAAAGCCATCGTCCTGTACGATTTCCCGCAGGGCACCAAAGGGGGCCAGGCTGGGCTCAAAGGGCTGGGTGCGGGTGGCCACCACTAAAGCCTGCCCCCCCGGCGCCAGGGCCTGTCCCGCCGCCCGGCACATGGCCAGGCCGGGGCTGCGATCCACCGCCCCATCGACATGCCAGGGCGGATTGCAGAGCACCAGATCAACATCACGAACCGGCGGCACTTCAGCGCTGTCCCACCAATGCAGCTGGCCGCGACGGCCCTGGGCCTGGAGATTGGCCGCCGCACAGGCGATGGCGCGGGCATCGCCATCGGCCAGGTCAAGCTGGGCCTGGGGCCAGAGACGGGCGGCCTCAAGGGCTAAAACCCCACCCCCGCAGCCTAAATCAAGGAGGCGCTGGGGCGGCGGCAGCTCGTCTGCGAGGATGGCGAGGGCCTGCAGCAAGACGGCACTGCCGCGATCCAGGCGCGGGCCTGGAAATACCCCAGGATCGGCGCGCAGACGCAGACCGCCGGGGCTTTGCCAATAGTCTGTTGCCGGCGCTGTGGCGGCGGGCGGCTGCGCCATACGGAAGGCGTGGACACGGGCGTGGGCGCGCTGGACGAGCGCTTCGCCGGGCCAACCCCAGGCGCGCGTAACCGCCCGCACACTGCCGCGAATCCCCTGGTCATTACCGCCGTGGAGCAGCAAAAGGCCCCCCGGCTGCAGGGCGCAGGCGGCCTGGGCCACCGCCGCAAGGGTGGCGGCGCGATTGCCCTCGGCGGCCACCGCAGCCCAGGGCCAGGGCCCCGGCGCCGCCTCGGCACTGGATTGATAGTTGACCCCAGCCGCCTCGGCGGCCAGGGCATGGCGGCGCCAGTGCAGCAGGGCAAGGCCGCCCTGGCGGGCCACCGCCTGCCAATCGCCGATCTCTAAACCTGGACCCGGTGGTAGCACCCCGGGATCGGCGAGGAGGTCAGACGAGGCGGCCATGGGCCTGAACCTGGAGGGCGGATGGCGGGGGCCAGCGGCGGCGGCGCTCAGCCATCCTCGTCGGCGTCCTCTGCTTCTTCGCGCATGGCTTCCAGGCGCTTGGCAAAACCATCGAGGTGCTGCCGGGCGAGGCGGACATGTTTGAGGGCGGATTCATAAACCCCCAGACTGGCCTCGAGGGGCAGCTCGCCATCTTCAAGGTCGTTGATGGCCTGTTCAATGGCGGCAAAGCAGTCTTCGATGGGCGGGACTTTGGGCATGGGGGAAAGTCTCAGGCCATGCCGCGACAGGCAAGGGCGGGATCGGCGGTGGAGCCATAAGTCACCGATATTGCTGGTTACAGCCCAGCAAAAGGCGGCCGACGCAAGATAAGCAGCGACCGACCCGATCGGTTTGCGAGCTGAGTTTCCCGCCATGGACTTGGCCATCCCCGGGGCGCCTGGCGCTGAACTATCGATTGCTCCTGGCGGCTGGAACGCCAAGACATCGCCCGTGCGCACGCAAGACTTCGATTTTGACTACCCCGCCAGCCAAGTGGCGCAGTTTCCCTGCCAACCCCGGGATGCGGCCCGCCTCATGCTGATCGGCCAGCGCGTGGGCGAGCGCAGCGATTCCCAGGTGCGTGATTTAACAAGCTGGCTGCGCCGCGGCGACTTACTGGTACTCAATACAACCAAGGTCTTTCCCGCCCGCCTGCTGGGCACCAAGGCCAGCGGTGGCCACTGCGAGGTACTCTTGGTCCACCGTTTAGCCGAAGACGATGCCAGCAAGGGCGAGTCTTGGCGCTGCATGGTGCGCGGACGGGTGCGCGTGGGCTCACAGCTCATCCTGGCCGAGGACAGCGTGGCAGTGGTGGAGCAACTGCAGCCCGACGGCCAGCGCGATCTGCGCTTTCCCCCGGGCTTGAGCGTCCTTGATCTGGCCCTGCGCCACGGCCGCATTCCATTGCCCCCCTATATTAAGCGGGAGGCCAATACCGAAGACACAGAGCGCTACCAAAGCGTCTTTGCTCAGCAACTGGGCAGCGTTGCCGCTCCCACCGCCAGCCTGCATTTTACCCCCGAATTATTGCAGCAATTCGCCCAGATGGGGGTGGAACAGGCACGTGTAGAACTGCAGGTGGGCCCCGGCACCTTTAAGCCGGTGGAGCATGAGCAGATTGAAGACCATCCCATCCATAGCGAGTGGTGCTCCTGCCCGGCGGAAACGGTGGCCGCCATCGAGCGCACCCGCGCCGCCGGTGGGCGGGTCATCGCCGTCGGCACCACGGTGGTACGCACCCTCGAAAGCGCCCATCAGCAGGGCCAGCTTTGTCCCTGGAGCGGCTGGACCTCGGCCTTCCTTTACCCCCCCGCGCTGATTCAGGGCTGCGACTATCTCCTCACCAATTTCCACCTTCCCCGTTCCACCCTCCTGGCCCTGGTATCCTGTTTGATTGAGCGCGAGGAATTGCTAAAGCATTACCGCTGGGCGATTGAGCGGGGTTACCGTTTATTCAGCTATGGTGATGCGATGCTGGTCCCGAATCGGCGGCTTGCCCTAGCGCTGAGGGATGGAAGTATGCCGGGATGAGCCGTAACCCCCACTCTGGAACCCTGGTCGCTAAGAATTTAGCCCAGTTGGTACAAGATGGACATTTGCTGAGTAATGCTGGTATCGCCCAAGCACAGATCCAGCCCGCCTCCATCGATCTCACCCTCTCGGCTGAGGTGGTGCGTATGCCTGGTTCGATCCTGCCTTTGCGCGGCGAGCGGGTGGCAGATCTGGTGGCCGGTCTGGCCCTTGAGCGGCTGAATTGCGAGCGGCCCCTCTGCCTGGTTCGCGATGCGGTGTACCTGGTGCGCCTGCGCGAGTACAGCCGCCTGCCGGAACATCTGGAGATGTATACCAACTCCAAAAGCAGCACCGGCCGCATCGACCTCGCCACCCGCGTCGTCTGCGACGGCAATCCGCGCTATGATCGCATCCCCGCCGGCTACGAAGGGGATCTATGGATCGAACTCGTTCCGCGCAGTTTCGACTGCGTCATTCAACAGGGCGACAGCGTCAATCAGGCGATTATCTTCCATGATCGCCAAGTGCTCAGCCAAGCTGAATTGCGAGAGCGTCATCAGCACAGCCCTCTCCTCTTCAATGCCGAAGGTGCGCCAACTGCGGCCGCCGAGAGCATCCTTGATGGCCGGGTGGTGATGCGCGCTCACCTCGAAGGCGAAAGCATTGGCTGGGTTGCCCGGCCCAGCCATAAACCGGTGGTGATTCGCCATATCGCCAGCCACCATCCCGAGGATTACTTTAGTCCGCTGCCCCGCCCCCGATCGGGCTACTGTTTTTTGGAGAAGGACCGCTTCTATATCCTGGCCACCGATGAGCGGGTGCGCGTCCCCCTAGATCTCGCCTGTGAGATGGTGCCCTACGATCCCGCCGCCGGAGAATTTCGCGCCCACTACGCCGGCTTCTTCGATCCCGGCTGGGGCACCAAGCAAGCTGGCGCGCGGGCGGTACTAGAAGTCCGGCCCCACGCCGATGATTTGGTCCTGCGCCACGGCCAGCCAATCTGCGCCATGGCCTACGAGCGGCTTACCGAAGCCTGTGACCTGCCCTACGGCGTGGCGGGCAATAATTACGCCGACCAAGACGGCCCCCGTCTCTCCAAACACTTCTCCCCTAGCTCCTCGGTATGAGCCGCCCCTGCCTTGCCATCGCCATGGGTGACCCAGCCGGCATCGGCCCCGAGCTCTGCTGCCGCATTGCCGCCGATGCCACCCTCAGCAGCCAGGCCGAGCTGCAGTTCTACGGCAGTCGGCTGATTTTCGAGCGGGTTGCCGAGCGCTGCCGGCTCAGTCTGCCGGGACGCCTTATCGACTGCGGTGAAACGGCATGGGCGAAGGAGGTCGAGGCCGGAAGGGTTTGTGCCGCCGCCGGGCGGCTGGCCCGCGCAGCCCTGGAGGCGGCCACCGCCGCCTGTATTTCCAGATCCGCCCAGGCCCTGGTAACCGCCCCGATTACCAAAGCCGCCATGGCCCTGGCAGGCTTCCCTTATCCTGGCCACACCGAATATCTAGCCGCCGCCTGCGGCGGCGCCGAGGTGGCGATGGCCCTGCACGGGCCCGATCTCACCGTTGCCCTGGCGACCATCCACTGCCCCCTGGCCGAGGTCAGTCGGCGGCTCAGCGCCGACCAAATCGAACGGGTAGGGCGGCTGCTGAATCAGGCCCTCTATCGCCAACTGGGCCGACCGCCACGACTGACCTGCCTCGGCCTCAATCCCCATGCCGGGGAGGGTGGACTTTTTGGCGATGAGGAAGCGCGCCTAATATTGCCGGCACTACAGCGCCTGCGCGCCGATGGCATCGCCATCGCTGGCCCAGTCAGCGCCGACACCGCCTTTGTCCCCGCCGCCCGAGCAGAAAACGATGGCTACCTCGCCTGCTACCACGATCAGGGACTCATCCCCTTCAAAATGCTCCATTTCCACGACGGCGTGAACTGGACCCTGGGCCTGCCCATTATCCGCACCTCACCAGATCATGGCAGCGCCCACGCCATCGCTTGGCAGGGCAAGGCGGACGCCACTTCCCTGCGGGCAGCCTGCCAACTAGCCTTACGACTTGCATCGTAACAAGTCCCCCCTTGCAACCGGGGAATCGGGGCGAGGTTGCAAGCCTTCAGCGACGCGGGATATCCGTTTTGCGATCTCGGCCGCTGGCGCGGGGGGGGGCGGGCGGGGGGGGGGG
>REDX01000203.1 GCA_007695355.1 Planctomycetota bacterium | reverse complement strand
AAGAAAAACCGGGGGGGACCCCTTGGGGGGGACCCGGTTTTTCTGCAGCGACTACCTTTCTGCACGAGTGGGGGACCAACGACCGAACCACCAGAGACGCAGCATCGGCGCGGCCATGGCCTGCGTAGCAGAGAGCCAGGGCCGTGACGTATGCGGGCGCGGGGATTAGGGCTCCTCGGGAGAAGATTGCATGTCCCCATCGGCCCTCCCCATCGGCCCTCAGCTGGGGGACGTGAACGCGCGGGGGCGCGGATTAGGGCCCCTCGGATGGAGATTGGGTTCCCTCATCGGGAATGATACGTACCCGTCGAGTCAGTGTCATTGCGTTAGCGGAACGTGGTCCATCATATTGTATTGTGAACTTAAGAGATAGCCAAGTGGTATCAACAAGGTGTTCATCAAATGAAAATGAATACAGGACCTGCCTAACAAACGGCGATTTTTCATCACCCAGTAAAATGCTGCCTTTGCGCCAGTAATTCGTTCGCACATGCCAGATTACATTTCCCGCGGGTAATGAAACCTCGAGCTCAAGAACGCCGCCAACATTAGGCTTGGTCGACAATATCACCAAGGCAAGATCATTTTCATCAATGCGGCGCAATTCTAGCTCAATCAATTGATTTTCATTTGCGCAACCAACCATGGATACGCCAACAAGAATCAAAAGAACCCATTGGGCTGTGTGCAAATTAAGATTTCTAAGCAATATTGAAAAAGCCTGCATCACCATCCTATAGATTAATTACCAGTAGTTTAACCACCCCTCCATTGACCGTAAGTCACTGGGCGATGGCGACCAAACATCTTCAGGGCGAGGTCGCACAGCGCGCGGGACCATTCCTTCATAGATATCCGGCGGGGGAGTTGCTACGGCCGCCCCTGGGTTCGGACCATTAAGACTCGGCTCAATGACCGGGAGCCCAGTACGACGTAACATTTCTCGCACGAATGTATTGCTGTTCGTGGCGCTTGATGAAATCACATATCTGGAATTTGGCCAATTTTGAAAGTTACCGGAAAAACCTTCCTGTTCGGCAAATTCGTATGATTGCGCAGCCTCCTTAAGCTCTGCCCACTTAGACGCCACAGCATCTTCATCACCCACATAAACAATGCGGAAATGGGTTCCCTCTTCGGCGTAATGAATGACGGAAACACCATTCCTAATTGTTGATGTCTCAAAGGTACGCGGGTTAAACATTTCATAGCCTTTGTTCACATTTAATAACTCGAAACCTTCTTGATATTCGCTAGTTTCCTTGTGTTTTACCCCCCATGCACCAATTGACTGCTTCCAGGAATCGATTCTGTGTTGACTCCCTAAAGCAGGATCATCCTGCAACGATTTATCAGACGGACACCATGTTTTCCAATATTGCAAGGATAAATGATTTATTTGGATGATACCACCATCAAATCCAGAAGGGGTAGACCATCCTATCCCTGGAGTGTCGTGGATCCCTCGCTGGGCCACAGCAATAAAATCAGTGCCAGATGGATCAATACCATTTGGGACATAGTATCCCCGATACATCGACAACCCATCAACGTATCCAAGAGGATCCCGACTAATAAATCTCCCTAATTCACTATCAAAATATCTTGCCCGGAAATACCACTGGTCCGTTTCTGAATCGTACCTACGGCCTGTGTATCCATATGACTGTACCAGACTCACCAATGTGCCGTCGGGGTTTTCTTGTTGGCTGGGGGTTGGGGCTGTGGTGCTATCATAGACGAGGCTGGAGTGGGTGGAAGGTGTAGGACGGGGTGAGCAACGATCTATAAACCCATGCATCGAAGGTGTTTGCACGGACGGGTATGGTTTTGGGCGACGGGGCGTTGGGTGATGTCGTAGGCCTAGCCGGCGTAGCCGGCGGGGTGCAATCGTGTGGGGATGGGCCCGGGGGACTGGGTTCTTGCGGCTTGGATGGCCTGCCGCGATGGTGTCGCCAGCAATATCTACCATGACGCTGTTATCGTAGGTGAAGGTGGTGGCGTCGTAGGTGAAGGTGGTGGCGTCGTAGGTGAAGGTGGTTAGGGCGCCGCTGTCGTAGAGGGAGAGGACCATTGGGTGGTGGCTATGGCGTACCGGGCTTTTCTCCGGAGAGGATTGGGCAGATAGCGTGGCTGTGGTGGGGCATGGTAACGGGGGCGGCATAGTGGATGCATTTTACTTCGTTAGCAGAGATGAGGCAAGGGCGAATCGTTGACTGGAGGCACTGGCCTTGATGGGGAAGACGTTCTTCGGTGATGGGTTTAGCTTTCTGTTGACGGTGCGGCCTGGGCGACTAGGGGCCAGGTGAGATGGAGTTCGAAGTGGCGGCCGTCGGCGCTAATGGCGACGGCGACGGTGGCGCCGTGGGCGGCGGCGATGCGGGAAACTACGGCGAGGCCAAGGCCGGCGTGGTTGGCGCTTTGGCTGCGCATGACGTCGCCGCGCCAAAAGGCTTCGCAGGCGGCGGGAAGCGGCCCGGGCGGGCTGGGTGGGCAGGGATTGCTGATCTGTAGGCGGGCCCGGCCAGCCTGGGGAGGCAGCAGGAGGAGGCGTATCTGCCCCGGGCCCTGGCCGTGATCCAGGGCATTACCGAGGATATTGCTGAGGAGCATGCCGAGCAAGGTGGGCTCGGCGGAGAGTTCGACGTCTGCCTCGTCATCGACAACCAATTCCCAGCCTGCCGCCTCGGCGCGCTGGGCGAGGGGGGCCCAGGCGGCGGCGAGGGCGTCAACCAGGGATTGCGGGCGCTGGGCCAGGGGCTGAGGATCGCCATCGAGGCGATTGAGCAGGAGGAGGCCCTCGAAGCGGCACTGCAGCATGGCGGTCTGGGCGCTGAGGCGGGTACGCAGGCCGGCATCCACAGCCGTGCTGGAGGCCGCCGCGAAATCAAGCTCGCTGCGCAGGGCGGCGAGGGGCGTGCGCAGTTCGTGGGCGATATCGGCGAGGGTCCGGCGTTCGCGCTTGCGGCCCTCGCCGAGGCGGGCGAGGAGGTCATCCAGGCGCTGGCGCAGGTGTTCTAATTCCAGGGGCAGGGCTTCCACCTGGAGCCGGGCTGCGGGGTCTTGATCGTCTAGTCGGCCAACCGCGGCAGCGAGTCGGGCCAGGGGAGCGAGCACCGCATCGCGCAGGCGGCCTGCGACCAATACCGCAGCGCCGCCGACGAGGACGGCCACCAGCAGCAACAACACTGCTAGCCGGCCAAGGTCGTGGTGCAGTTGGGTGACATCTACTGCCACCTGGAGATGGGTGCCCTGCAGGGACTCTTGGAGGCGGCGAATCTGACCGCGCCGGCGCTGCCAGAGGCGCTGGCCATCGGGGCCGAGGGCGCGCGGCGGGTCCACCTCCTCGTCTTGAGCGGGCAGGGGAGGAAAGGCGTATTGCACCACCCGCCAATGCCGCTGCTGGGCTTCGATGGCGCGCACCGATTCCGCGGCCAGGGCTTCCAGCTGGAGGCCCTCCGGCCAATGTTCTGAAGCGCGCAGTTCCGCGCCGTCCTTGCTGAGCATCCGCCATTCCACCCCCTCCCGCCGCTGCAAGCGCAGCAGGCGTGGGGATCCGCTAGCGGTTATGCCGACCATGCGCTGGGCCTCGTTGTGTAAGGCCGTATCGACTTCGGCCAGCAGCAGGGTGCGCGCAGCCCACCAGCCAGCACTGCCAGTTACCAGGGCGGCGCCAAGGGCCAGCGCCACCACCAACCACCAGATGCGCCGGGCAAGGGTCATGCTGGCTGCTCGACGAGTTGGTAGCCCTGGCCGCGCCGGGTCTCGATGAGATTGCTGCAGCCGGCCTCTGCGAGTTTGCGCCGGACCCGGGCAATCAGCACCTCAAGGACATTGGAGACGGTTTCGGCGGCAAAGTCGTAGCAGTGCTCCCACAATTGCTGCCGCGATACCACGGCCCCTGGATTTGCCAGTAAACATTCCAGTAATTGAAATTCCCGCGCCGTTAATTGCACTAATTGCCCCCGGTATTCAACCCGCTTGGCGCGCAGATCGACGCAGAGATCGCCATATTCCAGACGGTCGCTGGCCTGGCCCATGCCGCGGCGCAGGAGACGGCGCAGGCGGGCCAGCAGCTCTGGCACGGCAAAGGGTTTAATCATGTAATCATCGGCGCCGGCATCGAGCCCAGCCACCCGATCTTCGATCGTATCGCGGGCGGTAAGCATCAGGATGGGGGTTGCCAGGCCGGCTTCGCGGCAGCGGCGGATAAGCTCTATACCATCGCAGCCGGGCAGCATGGCATCGAGGATGGCCGCATCGTAAACCCCATCGCTCAGGTACCACCAGCCCTCTTCACCATCGCCGGTGGCATCCACAGCATAGCCCTCACCGCGCAAGCCAGCGGCCAGGGACTCGCGTAGGGGCTCGTAATCTTCGACCACTAAGAGACGCATAGCTATTTCCCCTCGGGTAGTCTACAGCGCCCAAGCCAAGCGGCCTGGGCACCCCTAGCATGGCCCCTTGGCCGCCCCTTGCCAGTCTCTCGGCGAGGGGTAGCCAATGCCGGGATAAGGATTCAGCCGTCCTGGCCGGGGCGATCGCCACGGCGACGCCACTGGCGCATGCGCTCCCTGGCTGCCGCATATTCATCGAGATCGATCTTACCGTCATTATTGGTATCGATGCGATCAAAGAGGGCATCGAGCCGGCGCTGCTGGCGCTCGCTTTGGCCTACCTCAGTTTGATCCCCTGAAGCCCGGCGACCGGGACGCGCCTGGTCATCGCCACCGGCACGGCGCTGCCTCAGTTGCCCTTGATTGGCGAGCCATTCTTCGCGGCTAATCAGGCCATCGCCATCGGCGTCCATCGCCGTGAATCTTTCTCTGAGCACAACCTGGCTTCGGGCTTCGGGCATGCCCTGGAATTCCTCAAAGCTGAGTTTGCCATTCTCGTCAGTGTCGAGGAGGGCAAAGATGGCGGGAGCGATACGTTCGCGCAGTTCCAGCCATTCGGCCCGCTCGTCCTCGCTCAAGGGGCGCTCGCTCGCATCCCGGGGATGGGGCGCGGCTAGCTTCTCTTCCAGGCTGAGATAGCCATCGTCATCGGTATCGATGGCATCGAAGCGCTGGCGCAGCATGGCCTGCTGGCGCTCGGCGCGCTCTTCGTCGCTGAGGCGACGGCCTTCGCCCCGTTCGCCGGCCTGGGGGCGGCCTTCGCCCCGTTCGCCGGCCTGACGACGGCCTTCGCCCCGTTCGCCGGCCTGGGGGTGGCCTTCGCCCCGTTCGCCGGCCTGGCGACGGCCCTCCCGTTGACCGCGGCTGATCTCGGCGGTTTGGTGGCTGGCGCCTTCGCTCTGTTCTTGGCTGATATCGTCCGCTTCGATGGCCTGCAGGGGCAGGGCCAATCCGAAGCAGGCGAGGGCGGAAAGCAGGGGGGTGCGTAGGGAATGCATGGTGGTTCTCCCAGGGGAAGGGCACGGGGTGCCGGTTTATGGTGCTTAGCCTAGCCGGGCAAGCTGACAGCAGCATGAACCAGGGGAACTCTATGCTTGCCTGAGAAACGAAATGCCCGCTTCGCCGGACAAACTTTCTCGGAGAACACCCCACCCTAGGGTTTTTGCAGGCCGATCTGGAAACCAATGTCATCGTAAACACGTTTTAAGTCCTCCTGACAGCTATGCATGGGAATGACAACGCTGCGGTGAGGCCACATGGTGAAGCCCTACGCCCACGATGCCTATCATGGTTAGGCAAAATGCAGTTGCAGCCTATCTAGCCATGGCCAGGAATAGCGAGTTGGGGAACAAATAGAAAAGATTCGCTTTTATGAGCCCGTCCTATCATGCACGACATGTGGAGATACGTTTTGGTAGCGTTGGTCACCCTGGCGGTTGGGGGATTCGGCCTGTGGTTTTTGGCTTGGTGGCTAAGCCTCATCCTCGCTTTCGTCGCCCTGGTGGTGGCGCTGATGATTTTCAAACCCTTCGTCCAGGGCAGTGAGCCAGTCGATCAAGCAACCATGTTCGTGCCCTGTCCAGCCTGTGGGACCCTGAATCCGCGGCATGCCCACCCCCGTTATGAGTGCTATAACTGTGGGCGCGATTTCTCTGAGCTTAGCGGGCGTTACCCCACATTGCCGGGGCGGGTTTCCGGCGCCGATTCCTGAGGGCCGGAATGCCAATCTGGGCCAGCCAGGGCAAGCAGGTCCTCGAGGGGGTGGTGACTGGGCACAATCACCGTCATGCCGGCGGGGACACCCTTAGCCCGGCTGCTGGGATGGGCCGATTCCTGCAGGCCCCAGGCGGTTAGCTGCAGCTCCCAGGCCACCTCACCCTCACAGATTAAACCCTTGGCGCGCACTGGCATTGGGCCATTGGCAAGGCGTTGGCAGAGGGCGCGGACCTGGGCCAGGGACGGCACTTGCTGCCGCGGCGAGAGGTGAACGGCGCGGTAACCATGCCAGACACCCTCCTCCGATGCGGGGATCGGCGCCGGTTGCGGGGCTAAAGGTTGCTGGGACGGCAGTGGGCTGAGTAAGGCCAAGCTGGCATCCATGCCCCCCTTCCCCCAGGGCCGACCATCGCCGGTGGCATCAATAATAATGGCGGCGTAATCGACCGCCGGGGCGAGATCGGTTTTGGCAATGGCCACCCGCTGCGCCACCGACCACTGATCGCGGTAAAGCGGGTGCTGACGGATCTGCGCATCCCCGTGCAGCCGCGGGTCGACCACCACCAGGTGCGGGCCTGAATCCAAAATCGCCCGCAAATGGGGACCCTCAATGACCCGCAGGAGATCACGGGGATGACCGACTCCGGTGGGTTCAATGAGGATACGGGTGGGCCGCCAGCGGCGAAGAATGGCCGCCAATTGGGTTTCCATCGCCACCCGTAGGGCACAGCACATACAGCCGCCGGTGAGCTCGAGAATGCCGCGCTGGGGCTGCTGTAATAAGGCCGCATCAATGCCGACGCTGCCCATTTCATTCATCACTACCAGCACATCCTCGCCTTCATCCCGTAGGGCCTGCAGCAGGGCATTGATGGTGGTAGTTTTCCCACTGCCGAGAAAGCCGGTGATAATATGGGTGGGAATGCGCTGGCTGCTGTTCATGGGAGAAGATTGAAGAGCGGCGATGGGAAAGGCAATACACAGACCTTGGCGAAGAACGGTGAATCCGAGACCGTTTATTTGCCCCCACGTTGTATCCCGGGGACGGGGCGCAGTAGGCAAGTTCCAGACAAGCTTTGCGCCGTCCGCCTCGGCTTGGGAACCGTGGCTTGTTCGCGCTGGTCATTGGCAATGATAATATCATGGCACTTGCATCCACTCCCCGCCAATTGTCCTCCGCCCTGCCCCTATCGGCCTCCAGCAGTGAGCGGGCGCGGCGCATTTTGGCGGCCATGCCGGGCCGGGTAACCACGCCGCGAATTCAGGTGGTGGCCTGCCTCATGGAAACCACGCAGCCTCTCTCCCACGGCGAATTGCAGGTGCTCCTGCCGCAGTTGAATCGCGTCTCCCTGTATCGCTGCCTCGACTGGCTAGAGGAACAGGGCCTGTGCATTCGCCTCAATGATAGCACCGGTGTGCGTCGTTATGCTTGGCAGGAGCAGGGGCAACACGATCACCATCAGCATGCCCATTTTCAATGTCAGCACTGTGGTCGCACCGAGTGCTTAGAAGCGATGACGATTCCAAAGGTACGTTTGCCCAGCGGCTATCAGGCCGATGGCATTACCATGCTGGTCACCGGCACCTGCCACAGCTGCCACGGCGCAGGCGCTTCTGCGCCCGATGCATAAGCCTCCGTTTTCCCAGCCTCTCTAATCGCCCCCATCATCGCCAATATCGGAAATTCCGGCGGGCAGTTCTAGGGGACTGGGCTGCAGGGGGTTGGGCAGCAATCCCGCGAGATCGTCGGGAATCGGCGCCACCATCGCTAAGGCCTCACCATTCATTAACCGCAGATGCAGGCGCCAGGCGTGCAGGCCCTGGCGGGTCAGTTGGGCCTGGCCTTGCAGGGGCCAGCGATCGTGGCGTCCGTAAACCCCATCGGCTAAAACCGGATGCCCGGCATGGGCAGCGTGCACGCGGATCTGATGGGTACGGCCGGTGTGCAAGCGCACTTCTACCGCCATGCCATGTTCAAGCCGGGCGCGAACGAGGAAATCGCTATGGGCCGAGCGCGCGCCCTTGCTGTCCGCCGCCACCACCGCGCGCTTACGGAAATCCCGAGGATGGCGGCCAATGGCCTGGTGACAGCTCCACCAATCGGCGCCCGCCTGGCCGGCCAGCAGGGCAAGGTACTGCTTGCCCACCGCGCGCTGCCGGAACTGGCCCTGAAAATAGGCGAGGGCCGCGGAATGGCGGGCGATGGCAATAATGCCCGAGGTGTCTGCATCAAGGCGATGAATCAGCGCCGCCCCCTGGCAATCCGTTCCTGGCTGGCCGTAACGGCCAAGCACCGCTGCCAGGAGGGTTCCTCGGGGGTGACCAATGGCGGGATGTACCACCATTCCCGGCGGCTTATTGACCAGCAGGAGATCATCGTCCTCATAGAGCACCTCCAGGGGAATATCCTCAGGCTCGATATCGTGGACTTCCAACTCTGGGACTTCAATTTCAATGAGCTCCCCACCGCGCAGGCGGAATCCTGGCTTCGCCTTACCGGAACTGATCTGACAGCGCTCTTCGCGGATACAGCGCGCCACCAGGGAGCGACTGCAGCCGGGCAATTGGGCCTCTAGCCAAACATCCAGGCGGGTGCCCTGGGCATCTTCGGGTACCGGTAGTCGATGCAACATCGACAGCAGTGTGCGCCCATTGGGCCGGCGACAAGCCCGCTGCTATCAATCTGCTCCCACTGAGGGAAACGTCTCAATGGACGATGGACGATGATTTTTCGCTGATCGCTCTGGGCCGGGCGCTTACCAGAGGTCTTCAAGCTCGGGCAGGGCGGGCAAGCCTTTCTCATCGTCGCCGGATTCTGGCTCTGGCTCTGGCTCTGGCTCTGGCTCTGGCTCTGGCTCTGGCTCTGGCTCTGAAGTCGCATCTCTGTCGATTGCAGGCTTGGATTCCGCCTCGAAACTGGACTCGGGTTCTGGCTCCGGCTCATGCCAGGGGCTGGTCACTGCTTCCGCTGACCCGTCGCCTTCGCCAAGGTTAGGAGAAGATTCCGGCTCTACGTCTGTACTGTGGTCGCTGGGGGCGATGAATCGATCCCAGATAACGGCATCGGCGGGGGCGATAGGGTCTGGATCGCCGCTAAGCTGCCAGGGAGAGCTGCCCTGGTCCTGGGGGGATCCGAGGCGCTCCCCTTCGCTGAGGGATGAAGCCGTCCAGCGGCCGAGGGCGAAGAAGACGATGGCGGCGGCCAGCAGGGGCAGGACGAGTCGCAGCAGCCAGGGCCGGGAGGCCATGGATGTCTTGAGGCTGAGGGCATCTAGGGCCTCTAACATGGCTTCGCCGCTGGCAAAGCGGGCGGCGGGCTGGGCCGCCATTGCCGTATCGATAAGCCGCTGAAAGGCAGGTCCCACCTCGGGCATGACCTTGGCCAGGGGAATGAGGCCAAGGCCGGCGCGCAGGCGACGAAATTCCTCAAAATCATCGACCACCCGGGCGAAGGGCAGGCGCCCGCTAATAACTTCGTAAAGCAGCACGCCAAGGGCATAAATATCGCTGCGGCGGTCGGCCACCTGGCCATTAAGTTGCTCCGGCGCGGCATAGCAGGGTGTCCCGCAGATGGCCCGTGGGTCACCAGTGGCGGCGAGGCCCCAATCGATGAGCATGGCCTCGCCATCGGGGCGGACCATAATATTGGCCGGCTTACAATCGCGGTGCAGAACGCCGCGGCTATGGGCATGGCTGACCGCCGAAATCACCGCCCGGATTATACGCAGGCGCATACTCAAACTTTGCCCAGGGCGGCGCAGAAAACGGTGCAGGGGCTCCCCCTCCACCAACTCCATAACCATAAAGGCGCGGCCATCGGCACCGGTGCCGGAATCAAATACCGCCGGAATCGCCGGGTGATTCAGGCGGGCGAGGAGGCTGGCCTCGGCGAGGAGATAGCGACTATGGGCCGCATCATGGGCGACTTTAATCGCCACTTGACGGCCCAACTGGGTATCGCGGGCTCGATGCACCGTGCCCTGCCCACCCGAGCCCACAACCGCCAAGATCTCGTAACGATCGCCCACATCCAGCTCTAGGGGATCGGCAGCGAAGAGGTCATCGAGAACCCCTCCTTGTAATGCTCGCCAATCGACCGTGCCCATGGCTGCAGCATACGGGAAATAGGTCACAAAAAAAGCCCCACCGCCTGGGGCGATGGGGCTTAGCAATCCCGTAAGGATTCAGAAGGGGATCAGATACCCTTCTTCACCATGTGGGTCAGCAGATCGACGACGCGGTTGGAGTAGCCCCACTCGTTATCGTACCAGCTCACCAGCTTGAAGAAGTTGGCGTTGAGTTCGATCGAGGAGCCAGCGTCATAGATGCTGCTGGTCTTGTCGTGAATGAAGTCCGAGCTCACCACTTCGTCATCGGTGTAGCCGAGGATGCCCTTGAGCTTGCCTTCGCTGGCGGCCTTGAGGGCAGCGTTGATTTCCTTGAGGCTGGTGGCCTTTTCGGTCTTGAAGGTCAAGTCCACCACCGAGACGGTGGGGGTGGGCACGCGGAAGGCCATGCCGGTCAACTTGCCAGCGACCTGGGGCAATACCAAAGCCACGGCCTTGGCAGCACCAGTGGTCGAAGGAATGATATTGATGGCGGCAGAGCGGCCACCCTTCCAATCCTTGGCGCTGGGGCCGTCCACCGTCTTCTGGGTGGCGGTGTAGCTGTGGACGGTGGTCATCAAGCCTTCGCTCAGACCAAAGCCGGCATCCAGAACCGCCTTGACCAGAGGGGCCAAGCAGTTGGTGGTGCAGGAAGCATTGGAGACGATCTTGTGAGCGGCGGGATCATATTCGCCTTCGTTGACGCCCATGACGATGGTCTTCACATCACCCTTGGCCGGAGCCGAGATGATCACGCGCTTGGCGCCAGCGGCCAGGTGCTTGGCAGAACCTTCGTCGGAGGCGAAGAAGCCGGTGCTCTCGATCACCACATCGATACCGAGATCGCCCCAGGGAGCCTGGGCGGGGTCGCGGACGCTGGTAACCTTGATTTCCTTGCCATTGACCACCAGGGTGTCGTCGCCCTTGTGGGTGACTTCACCGTTGAAACGGCCCTGGATGGAGTCGTACTTGACCAGGTAAGCCAGATTATCGGCGGTTACCAAATCGTTGACGGCGACCACTTCGACCTCAGAGCCGAAGAGGCCCTGATCGACGATGGCGCGGAAGACGAGACGGCCAATGCGACCGAAACCGTTGATGGCGATGCGTACTGCCATGGAAGCTCCTTGAGTGGGACGGCCCTCAGCCCGGATGGGGATCTGTGCTAGCCGTCGGGTTGAGTAGGTGGGAAGCGCCGTTGTCACGGCGGGATGCGCACCGTATGAAGCACTCTCAAAGGCTCAAGGCTCGAATTGGGCTGGGGTTCTACAGCGCCGGCTGCAGCCGCTGCTTGCCACCGCGGGTGCAAGCCCAAGCTGCCGACCCTCCTCCAGTCCCCTAAGGATCCGCCATGAGCTGCAATTGTGGGATCGTCGGCTTGCCCAATGTCGGCAAAAGCACCCTCTTTAACGCCCTTACCCAAACCCAGGCGGCGCAGGCGGCCAATTACCCCTTCTGTACCATCGATCCCAATAGCGGCATGGTGGCGGTGCCCGATGAGCGCCTCGCCACCCTCGCTGAAATTGTCAAAACCTCTACGATTATCCCCACCCAGATCGAAATTGTCGATATTGCGGGCCTCGTAAATGGCGCTGCCCAAGGCGCCGGCCGCGGCAATGCCTTCCTCAGCGATATTAAGGGCGTCGATGCGATTATCCATGTCGTGCGCTGCTTTGACGATGATGATGTCATTCACGTCGATGGCAGCATAGACCCTCTGCGCGATATTGAGGTCATCGATCTCGAGCTGCTGGCCAAGGATGCGGATACCGTAGCCAAGAGCCTTGAACGCAACCGCAAGCGGGCCAATCACGATAAGGAGGCCGCGGCCATGGTTGCCGCCTGCGAAAAATTGCAGGCCGGCTTTGAACAGCTGACCCCGGTCCGCTCTCAGGATCTTAACGAATCCGATCTGGCCACCATCCGCGAGCTGCAGCTGATTACCGCCAAGCCCATGCTCTTCGTCTGCAATGTGCGCGATGACGACCTCGCCGAAGACGGCAATGCCTATTCGGCCATTGTTGCCGAGCACGCGGCCAAAAACGGCGGCAAGCACCTCGTTATCTGCTCAAAAATCGAAGAAGAACTGGTGGCCCTAGAGCCGGACGAGCGCCTCGCCTTTATGCAAGACCTCGGCATTCAGGAGCCGGGCCTGGATCGTCTGCTGCGCGCCGCTTATGATCTTCTTGGCTTGGCCACCTATTTCACCGCCGGAGTGAAGGAAGTACGGGCCTGGACCATCCGCCGGGGATGGAAGGCGCCCCAGGCGGCCGGGGTTATTCATACCGATTTTGAGAAGGGCTTTATTCGTGCCGAAGTCGCCAGCTATGATGATTTCATTGCCCATCGGGGCGAAAAAGGCTGCCGCGACGCCGGGCGCTTACGTTCGGAAGGCAAAGAATACCTCGTCGCCGATGGCGATGTCATGCACTTCCTCTTCAATTAATCGCGATTCCAGGGGAACCACGGCATGTCGAGCAGCAACGATGATATCCAAGCCTTTGCCCGCGAATTTCAACAAGCGGCAGGCGAAGGTGGTTTCAATCCCTTAAGTCTTTTTACCGGTGAGCCGCGCTTTCACTCCCTATTTCTGGCCCCCTTCTCACCATCGATGCAGGATGCCCGGGAGAGCTTTCTCAAAGATGGCAGCGGTCCTTTAAGCGGCCTGGTTCAGCAATTTAGTCAAAGCGGCCTGAGCCCAGTGGAGGCCGCCGAACGGGCGCGGCAAATGCTGAGCGCCGCCCAAGGTATGTGCGTGGTAGTTTTACAAGACGATCAGGGCCTAAGTACCATTCCGCAATTGTTCTTCGGCCATTTGGAAAGCGCTTACCAGGAATCGGTACGGCAGCTCTGCGGCGAATCCTTGGCCGCCGATCCCGCCCTCGAAAAAGCCCTCAAGCAGCTAGCTCAGGCGGCCCAGGCCGGGGCCCAGGGTTATCAACTCTATGCCGCCGTCGACAGCCACGGAAATGCCCGCGATTACTGGTCTGAGCTGGGCGCTGCCCTACTCGCCGGCTTAGACGAAGGTATTTTTCTTGGCGCCGGCAATCGCTTGGCGGATCTCGCCCACTGGGTGCAATTAGCCCTCTGCGGATTAAGTGACAGCGGCAAGCGCCTAGAAGGCGATGAACTGGTCACCGTCATCCGTTGTCAGGTTTTAGCCGGCAATATCCCCGCCGCCATTATCAGCAGCAATCTCCTCCTCGAAGGATTTGAGCCTGAGGATGAAGAGCTCCTGCATCTGTTAGAGCAGATCAGCCAGCACGCCATCCGTCTGGGCCGGCCCGAAGCCGCCATCGATTTTTTGGAGCGCCAATCAAGCGCCATCAATGCCATCTTGGGGGGCTGCTATGAATGGGAGCTGCTGCGCTTCAAGGCCCTGGCCGCGGCGGGCAGTGACGAAGGGCGGATGCTGGCCCAGGCCGAAGCCCTGATGCGCGCCGATCGCAAATCCTTTCGCCATGATCTGAATCGCGAGCCCCTCTGGCAGGTGACCAGCGCCGATCCCGGTGCCTGCCTCAGCGTTCACCAGGCCGCCGAGGTTTTGGATCGTTCCATTAACTTTGTCGCCAAGCGCCTTGAAGCAGGCACCATTCCCTTCGCCCAGACAGGCGAGGAGCGGCGCATCCCGGAAGCCGCCCTCAAGGCTTGGAAAGCGATCCAGGATACCTATCGTCTGATTGATTAAGCGGACTGTCTTCGCCAACCGCAACCTGCGGTCGACGTAACCCGAGCAGAGACTTCGATGTGCCCTGCCGTCTGGCCCCTGGCTATCCGCTCACACCCCTGAGATTCAAGAAAGAGGTGCCTCCATGCGATTACTGTTGCGCCCATTACCAGCCTTATGCATGGCCCTTGCCTTGACCGTTGCCGCTGCTGCCGGTGCCGCCGAAAATCTTCCTATTCTGCGCGTCACCACCCTGCAAGGCGAACAAAAACAGGGGACGCAAATCGAGTGGAAGCGCGATCATCTCATCCTTGATGGCCAGTCACTGCCCTGGAACGAATTAGATCTCATTACCCTGCAAACACCGCGGCAACTGCCGTCAACCACCACACAACTCTTGCTCAAAGACGGCTCTTGGCTGGCGGCACAGCGTATCAGCGCCATCGCCGATGGCATTCGAGCCGACACCCCCCTGGGCAGCCTCGAGCTACCCCTAGGGGCGGTGGTGGCCTGGGGCCCGCCGCAATGGGTGGAATCCCAGCGCGGCAATGCCGCTGATCTGGTGCTGCTGGATCAAGATGATTCGACGGTGAGTGGGCGGGTTCTCGGCATTCGTGACGAGCAGCTGCGCATCCGCAGCGAGTTGGCCCCCGAACCCCTAGAACTTCCCCTCACCCGGGTCCGCGGTCTCCACCTCGCCCTGCCGGTGGATCGGCCACGGGGTATCCATCTCGCCGCCCTTCACCTTGGCGGCGCGGGCCCCACCCTCCTCGCCCCCAGCGATCAAGGGCTGGTACTGCAGGCCCATCCCAAGCAGCAGGTCGAGATGGATCGGATCTCACAATTGCTGGTACACGGTGGCCGACGGGTATTCCTTTCTGACCTGCAACCGGCGCGGGTGGAAGAAGAGGGCGCCTTTGGCGTGGTATGGAACTACGCCGTCAATCGCAATATCGATGGTTCCCACCTGTACCTCGGTGGTGATCGCATGCACTCCGGCCTGGTTATCCATTCCCGCGCGATCCTGGAATGGGAATTGGATGATCGCTACCTCAGCCTTGAAACCCTTATCGGCATTAGCGATGTGGTGGGCCTGGAAGGCGACTGCGAAGTACGCATCCACGGCGATGAACGCCTGCTCTGGGAGCGCAGTAGCATCCGCGGCGGCCAAGAACCCAAACTCATCCGCCTCGATCTCAAGGGCGTGAATCGCCTGCGGGTAACCGTCGACTATGGCGCTCGCTATGATATCGGCGACCACCTGGTCCTCGGTAATGCCTGGTTATTGACGCGATAACGATTTTGCCCGAATGGACGCAGAGACTGCCCCTGGGAAAGATCACACCCTACGGACCATCGCAGCTAGGCGCAGTTCGGCTGGCTGGTCGCGAGACCTTCGAGGGGATTTAACCAGGGACTTTGCAGCTGCTTGTGCGGACCAGCGGATGCACACAGTGCCGAACGGAGTGCCCAATGCCCGATTGGTATAGCCAACCACCCACCCTCCTGGCCCTAATCTTTCTCGCCCTGGGCTTTTTCGCCCTGATTAAGGGCGCCGATATTATGGTGGGAGCGGCGGTGGCCATCGCCCGCCGCACCGGTTTAAGCACAGCGGTGATTGGTGCCACGGTAGTCGCCTTTGGCACCTCCCTCCCCGAATTGGTGGTCTCCATTACCAGCATGCTGCAGGCCGAGCGGATGGATCATCCGGCAACCGCGGATATCGCCCTCTCCAATGTGGTGGGCTCAAATATTTTCAATATTGGCCTCATTCTGGGCCTATCCGCCCTCTGGCGGCCCTTGCCGGTGCCCCCCTCCAGCATTCGCCTAGATTATCCGCTCATGCTGCTGGCGAGTTTCGCCCTCATCCTCATGAGCATTCCTTGGGATGGCGGGCCGGCGGTGATTAGCCGCTGGCAGGGCATGGTTCTCTGCGCCGGTTTGCTGGCCTTTATCTTTCTCTCCCTGCGCCAGGGACGAGTCGATGCCGATGAAATCGCCGAGGTGGAAATGCGCGGCCTCGGCCTTCCCGCCGCCGCTGGCTTAGTGCTTCTAGGTATTCTCCTCATGACCCTCGGCGGCGAAGTGGCCCTTACCGGGGCGGTGCAGCTGGCCACCGTCGCCGGCTTGAGCGAGCGGGTCATTGGCCTCACCGTTATCGCCCTTGGCACCAGCCTTCCCGAATTGGCCACCAGCATCCAGGCTGCCCGCCGTGGCGAAACCGCCATCGCCGTGGCCAATATTATCGGCTCCAATCTCTTCAATATTCTCTGCATTGTCGGCGTCGCCTCACTGGTGATTCCGATGCCGGTCAGCAGTGGTACGTTGAGCTGGGACTACTGGTGGATGATGGGCTTTATCCTGGTACTGCTGCCGCTGATGCTGCGCGGCCGCATTATCCGCCGCGGCGAAGGCATCCTCCTGCTTAGCGGCCTAGTCGTCTATATCGCCACCCTGCTGATCTGGCCCTAGTCCCCAAGGAACAAACATTATGCGCGCCATCCGCCATCCCAGAGGGCGGGACGGCGACCCGGCAAAAACCCATCACCCAAGGTTTGCTTGCGCGTCAGGGGTAACGCTCCAGGCCTCGGCGCATTGGTGGGACAAGAGCCCAGCCTCCGGGCTTTGAGGAGATTGACCTTCCAAGCAACACCCTTGCTTTTAGCGGGGTATGGCGAGTCCTGAAGGGACGGCAAACAAAACGGCGACGCCGAGGAAGTCGGCGAGTGGACCTTTGAGCTGGAAGTTCCAGCTTTCGTCTCCCGGCAGCAGGCTCATCTGCGAGGCGTCCCAGTCACCGTTACGGTAAGCGGCGGCGATGGGGGCTAATTGGCGAGCCAAGGGGCGCAGTTCTCCCATTGCCGGCAGGATGCCAAAGCCAGCGCTGATATAATCGCGGATAAAGGCCGCCTCCCAACGGGCCAGGGCCCAGGCACCCTGCTCGAGATGCTGGTCCACGTGGGCAGCGACTTCCGGACGATCCAGCCAGCCTCCGGGCTCGCCATTGAGCATGGCCGTCAGCCTCTCGGGATGGGTGCCGGCAAGCCAACGGCCTTCAGCGCCGCGGGCGATAGTTAAGGGACCCCAAGGAGTCATCGGCAGGGTCAATTGCTGGCCCGGCTGGAGATCTTGGCCCAAAGCGCTGAGAAAGGTGGCCAACAGGCGATCGGTGGCGGCATCAACCTGGGCCAGCAGCATCGGCGGATTCATGGTGCCAGGAAAACCCGGCATCTGCATCAGCACCAGCTGGCCGCGCATATTCCCAATCACCTCTTCGATGCCCGTGCCAAGCCCCATCGCGACAACGCCTTCATCCAATAGCGAATCTCGCTGGCCTTCCGGCCGACGATAGCCCGCCACGGCATCCATAAAATCGTGCAAACGCTGCCTCAGGTGCTCGATAAATCCCTGCCCCCCCTGCTGCAGCCAACGCTCCCCATCCACGGCGAAGCTCAAGACCGCCAGGGCATCGGCGGGCACCACAGCGAATACTTCGCGGCGCAGAGCAACCAAAGCCTGGGCGCGGGGATTACGGCCCGAGACCTGCAGGTCACCAGGATTGATCAGAATTTGCAAACGCTCTTGCTGATGGTGGTACAGAAGCTCCTGGGGTAGACTTATGCCACCTCTCACCACATCAAAATTGATTTCCTGCAAAATACGGGGCAAGTGAATACGTACGTGCAGTAGCGCCGGCGGCGCTGGGGATTCTGCGGCCGGGGGGGCACCGATAAGGATGCTTTCCTCGATTCCGCTGCGCATGCTAGCCCAACTGCCGCCAGGTCCTGCACCCAGGCGAAACTGCGCATTAGGGCCGGGCGCCGTCATTGCGCCTGCAGCGTCGTCGCCCAAGAGGGATGCCAGGACTTCGCGCAGCAGTTGATCATTATCCTCTGGCAAAACGGATGCCCAGGGTTGACTGCGCACATGCTGAAGGACAGCGGGGAGATCGGATACTTCCGCCGCCCATTGCCAGGGGACTTCCTGGCGCTCTTCGCCGTCATGGATGGCCGGCAAAAATACGGCCAGACCAAGGGGGCAGCCAAGGCCGAGCATCCACAGCAAGAAGGGATGAAGAAAAAAGGTGAGTGCCATACCAGGGGCATCGTAAGAACTCGACAAAGGCAAGTCTGGACCATCTCATGTGGGATTCGCCAGCAATCGCCCTAGGCCCTTGACCCCTGGGGTCAGGCCTTGATACTGGGCCCATGGCTTATCTCACCGTTCGCATCAAAGAAGTGGCCGGGCATAGCACCGAACGCTTACCCGCTGACGCCACCCGCCTTACCATCGGTCGCACCTCCCAGGCCGAGATTACCATTCGCCACGAATCGGTCTCCCGCGAGCACTGCGCGCTGATCTTCAGCGATGGCGCCTGGTTTTTAGAAGACTGCGGTTCGGCCAATGGCACGCGGCTAAATAATGACCGCATTGCCGGCCGCACCGCCCTCCAAGAGCGAGATATCATTAAAATTGGTAAGGCCCGCATTACCTTCCATGTCGGTGATCCAGGCGAACGGCGTTCGCCTCGCAGTAGCGATCACAACGATGCCGCCATCGCCCTTGAAGAAGACGGCGACAACACCCCCCTGCGCAATATGGCCCCCCATGATCCGCCCCAGGCTATTCCCTGCGCTCACTGCGGCACTTGGTTTTCCATCGCCCATCGCCTGCCCGGTGAGCGCATCCCCTGTCCTCGCTGCGATCGCCAAAACACCATCCCCGTCCTGGTGCAACCCGCCAGCGAGGATCAGAGCCTCGCCGCTTCCCGTTCCGACGCTTAGCCCTTTCGACGGCAACCGCAGGAGTTTGACTAGGCCATGACCGCATCCCCCCCCTCGGCGCCCCATCCAGGCGCAGCCGATACCCCAGCTCCCACCCCGCCCACGTCCACTGATGCGCCCCCGCCGATACCGCGTAAGACCAAGCTGATCCGCTGGTGGGGGATCCTGCTGCTGGTGGTGCCCCTCTTGCTGGCGGTCATTGGCGCTGAGATCGGCTTCCGCTCCCTGGTACGCGGCGGCATAAGCAGTGCTCTCACAGGCGAAGATCTCCTTATGGATGAAGGCACGAAGGTGAGCGCCTCGCTGCTGCGCAGCCGGGTGGCCCTTGACGACCTTTTAGTCATCGATCAGCGCAATCCCCAAGGCAATCCGCCCTATCGCTCCCGCGAGCTGCGGCTGGACGTCAATCTCTTGGCCAGCCTCGGCGGCGAGAGCTGGGTGATTAATCGCCTCGCCAGCGATGGCACCCGCCTATCCTTCCGCCGCCGCAGCGATGGCACGGTTCCGGGCATCGATATCCCGCCCAGCAGCGAGCCCTGGGATTTGGTCAGTATTATTGGGGTACTGCATGCTTGGTGGGATCGCTATCAGCGCTATGGCTGGATTGGCGAACACCTTCCCCGTCCCTCCGCTAAGCCCGAGGCCAAGCCCTCGCCGGAATGGCGCTCGGCGGTCTATTACGCGCCCCCGGAAGCGGCGGCCGCTCAGCGCCGGGTAGTGGTGCGCGAATTGCTGATGCGCGGCGATGGCATTGCCCTCCCCGAGGCCATTGGCGATGAGGTTGCGGGCACCGCCGCCATGGATTTCACCGCCTTCGTCATTGAAGGCAACAATGTCAGCAATCGCCCCTTGGCCGATGAGCCGATGTCCCTGCGCGCCCAATTAACCAGCGCCGCAGCCGGCGAGCTAACCATCCATTTTGAGCACCTGGGCAGCCACGGAGCCAGTACCCTCAACTGGCGCCAGCTGCCCCTGCAGCTACTCGCCCAACCCAAGGTGAGCGCCGGTCTCCTGCAAGCCTACGGACCCAGCGGCAGTATGGATCTGGGCATTGATGCCCACTGGGATGCCAACCAGCAGCTCAGCGGCGCGATTACTATAACTCTACGCAATCTGCAGCTGCATCCCAGCGATGGCGCCGGACGCGAGGCACGAGAGGTGGCGCGACAGCTGCGCCAATTAGCGGTAAGCCCCATCCTCTGGGAATTGCCCTTAAGCGGCACGCTGAGCGAACCGCGAGTGGAAAACCTCAGCCTCTCCGGACTCACCCAGGCGATTTTCGACAGCGCCGGCGACGCCGCTCGTGAGCTTATCAAACAGCGCCTGCGCGAAGAACTCGACGGCCTCAGCGCTGAAGCCCGGGAACGTCTGGGTGAACATCTCGGCGATATCGATCTCGAAAATCTCTCGGCCGAAGGCATCGGAGAACTGGTGAACGAACTCTCCAGCGAAGAAATCGAAAGCCTACGCCAAGAATTAAGCGAGCAGGCCGAAGCCGGGCAAGAAGCGCTGCAAGAACGGGCCCGTGAACTTGCCCAAGATCGCCTACGTCGACGCCAAAACCAGGAAGCAGCAAGCGAGCAGGAAGATCGTGTAACCGAAGACCCGGCATCGGAGTCGCAGACGCCGCCGGCCGAAGAGGAACCCTCCTCCCCCCTTCCCCGCTCCCTTCGGGACCGCATCAATCGCTAATCTCCAGGCGCGAAGGTCAGCCCCATGTACAGCATCTATAAACTTATCCGCAAATTCATTAAGGCCCTGGTCTCCGATAGCGCCCCCTGGCAGGTGGCCTGGGGCGTGGCCTTTGGCTGCCTCCTCGGCTTCCTCCCCTTCTTTAGTTTCAGCCATGAATTCCTCATCGCCTGGCCAGCCATCCTGGTTCTGGTGCTGGCCCTGGTGGTGAATGTGCACCTGGGATCGGTATTTCTCTTCCTCGGACTGGCCACCCTCATCCACCTCCTCTGCTATCCTCTCGCCGAAGCCATTGGCGGCGCCCTTGACGGCTTTGCGCAAACTGCCGCCACCGTTCCCCTCCTCCATGCCGCCGGCCTCTCCCATACCGGCTGGCTCGGCATGACCGTCCTCGGCTTCCTCTTCGCCACCATCGCCGGCCTCGGCATGTGGCGCTTCACCGTTTACTTCCGCAGCGTCATGCTTCCCCGCCTGCAGGAACAACGCCGCCTCATGGCGGTGGGCAAGGTCGCCAATAAGAGCTTATTGGTGCGGGGCACCTGCTGGTTCTTCGGCGTGTAGGCAGGCAGCATTGCAGTCAGCAAGGTAACCGCGGCAGCGGCAATCACCTGGCGCCCCTAGCCCCCTAATGCCGTTCTGTGATCGTAGGTGTATCATCGCCGGTCTGCTTCGTGGAATTTTCTCTCACGGAGCCGCTGAACTCACGGAGAAGCCCAAAGAGAGAGACCCGGTTGGTCCGTGGCAACATGGAGTTCAAGACCCAGAGCTCTCCCTGCCTCCGCGTCTCCGTGAGAACCCTGTTTTCCCGCATTAAATAAGCCGAAACGATTTATTTGCGATCACGCAACGGCATTGCCCTCCGGCCGGAGGCCCTTGGCGATCTTGGCGGCTTGGCGGCTTGGCGAGAAAAAAACGCAAGCCGAGTGGAGACTTGGCGTGGAGCATAATCGGCCAGACTGTAGCAATGGACCCACTAGCACATCATCCACTGACTGCCGATCTGCTGAACAGCCCCCCATCACTGCGCTGGGCACTGTGGTTGGCCTGCGGCAAGGCTTTGGGCCTGCCGGTGGGGCAGCTCCAGCAAAGCATTGCCATTCAGATGCGGGCTGCCCAACGGGCCTACAGGCAGCATGGGGGCGCATGGTTTACCCTACACGAACGGTTGATTCTAGCTCGATTGGCCCAGCGCCTGGGCCGCACAGCCCGGGGATTGATGACTTGGATGGTTCAGCCAGCATCGCTGATTCGCTGGCTCAAGCGCTATCAGGAGCGCCAGGCCCAGGCTCGCGGCGAGGCCGGCGAAGCCGGGCAAGCGCCCTGCCGCCCCGGGCGCCCAAGGATCAGCCCCGAAATTGAACACGCCATTGTAACCATCGCCCGCTCGGGATTGACCGGCCTTAAGCGCATCCAAGGAGAGCTGGCCAAGTGTGGAATCAGCGCCGCCCGTTCCACCATTCGTCAGATACTGGATCGTCACGGCCTGCCGCCGGAGCGCCCGCCCAATAGCACCTGGACCCAATTCTGGCGCAATCACGCCCCGCACACGGTGGGCATTGATTTTGTGCAAGTGGCCACCGGCCTATGGGGGAAGATCTGCTATCAGTTTGCCCTGATCGCTATTGAACACGACACCCGCCGGGGGCATCTCCTGGGGGTAACCGATCATCCCAGCGACGAATGGCTCACCAACGTCATTCGCTCCGCGACCATGGATGGGGAATCGCTAGCCAAACGTCAATACTGGATTCACGACAACGATGGCAAATTTCAAACGCTGCCCCACATTCTTCAACAAGCGGGCTTGAAATCCCTGCCCATTGCCGTGGGCGTTCCGGATATGAACGCCTATGCGGAACGCTTCATTGGTTCCCTCCGCCGAGAATGCCTGGATCACATCGTGGCTCTCAACGATAGCCATCTGCGACATGTTATGCGGGAGTATATCCAGCACTACAACACCGAGCGTCCCCACCAAGGCATTGGCAATATCACCATTGGGCCTTGGCAAGCCAAGGCCGAGGGCGAGATCGTTTGCGATGAAAGCCTGGGTGGCCTGCTGAAATCCTTCCGCCGCGCAGCCTGATCCCCCAACCCAGTAAGCTGGATTTCCCGCCGCGATTGGCGCCTAGAAAAAGGGCGCACGGATAAAGTGCGCAGTCAGACCAGAAAAACTGCATGGTAAGCCAATCGTTTCCGAAAAATCTGTCAACGATTGGACACGATCCGCGACCGCGAGATATCAAAGAAACCGGGAAATCACTTGGGATTGACAGCGGAATGGGGACATAGGGTTTTCGGATAGCACGCGGTGCAGGGGGGGCCCCGAGCGCGGGACGCACGCAGCGTGAACATTGCGGCCCGAGGGCGCATCAACCGGAGC
>REDX01000182.1 GCA_007695355.1 Planctomycetota bacterium | reverse complement strand
CCGGACCTCTGGATCTTTGGCAAAATCATAGACATTGAGAAATCCATTAATGGTGAAGGCATGATAGGTGCTACTTTCCCACTCACCCATGCCTACTTGATAAATATTTTGAACGTAGTCGCGAATCCACTGTTTGCCAGCGGCTAAGGTGTCGTCGCGGTTTAGATTGGCGAGCCCAGAATCGGTATACCATGGAAACACTAGCGGACCAGTATACTGCATGGTTTTATGGTTCTCAGTGCCGCCGCCGCTGATGTAGTCGGTGTAGCGACTGCCACCCGCTTTAAATTCACGCAGGGTATCTTCGCTCAAAACATTTCTGAACAGGGGTAAAAATCGGGCCCAGTTGACGGTAGCGAAATGGTAATGCTCGCGTGGCGAGCGTTCGTCATTCATATAACGGATGGCTTCGGCGTCTTCCGGATCTACTAGTAGTTTGGCCATGGCAGCACCGGGGAGATATTTACCAGGGTCGCCGCCACGAAAGAAACCGCGCCGCCAGCGCGCCAGATCCTCTTGTGCTAGGTGGCGTATAACCCGTTCCCGTCGTTCCTCGAAACCATCGGTGAAAGGATAGGTTGATGGATCGGCGTGAACTGACTGACCGTGACTGGGCGCATCCTCAGGTATTGGATGGTTAATACCCCAATGCGCGAAGTGCAGGGGGCGCTCTTCACCGCTAGCGTGAGTGTTGAGGCCAAGCAGGCATAAGGCGCACAGAGTGCCGAGAACTCGAGAAGGTAATACGTGCATTGCAGTCCATGGTGGTAGGTGAAGAAGATGAGAAGCCGTAGTTTTGCGGTTAGGGCCCTTAGTCGTTGGAGAATCCTGCGCTGGAAGCGGTGAGGTCGGAGCGATTCTCTAGCTCTTGGCGGGTGATCTCGGGGCCGGTAAGACCGTCAAGCGAGAAGTGGGCACGGAAGGTGTGGCCACCGGCCTGTACGGTGAGACCGCCTTCTTTCCAGCCAAGGCTTACCTCGATCTCATCGCCAATGGTGCGCCAAAGGGCCCATTCGGCTGGGTCATCGAAATCACGCAGTTCGCCGTTGAGTCGCATAATTGGAATGTCGTTTTCTGGGTTGTGTGTCACCTCCAGAATACGCCCACTGGCGCCAGTAAAATTCACCACACCGTCGCTGAAGCTGAAGGACGCATTGTTGGCGACGGCCTGTTGGAAGTCTCCTAAAGAGTCAAAGTCACCCCGCTCGGCGTATTCCAGGGCCATGACGGTGAGTTCAGTTTGATGGGGGGCGGCGTAAAAGAAGGCATCGGTGAATCTGCGGGCATCGCCCCCGCTGAGTTTACGGTGGCTGAATTCACCGATGCCAGAGCGATGTATGGCAATCCACGCGCGATCAGTGGCCAGATAGATTACGCCGTCACTTTCACTTTTTTCCACATTCTTGGTGAAGTACACATTCCAAGGTTGATCCCGTTGTGGCGTTATCCAAACGACGAGGTTGCCGTGCTGTGCGATCTGACAGCCGCTCAGCTTAGTGTTGAGCCGATTCGTTGGGGCGACAGCGACAACGCCGGCAGTATCATTGGGGCCTTCAAGAACCGCGCGAAAGGGGGCAAGATCTCCGTTGCCGCCGGGGTCAATGGTAGAGCCAATGCCGCCGTGACGGCCAATCCATTGGCTGTCAAAGTTACGTGGCCGATCTGACATGCCTTCCTGCCAATTTTCGTAGTTGGGCTTAGTGGCGCGAATCTCCACCGGATTTTTAAAGTTCCGGCGGGCAATGGCGCGCACTGCTGGCGGTGGGCGGTAACTGGTGGTAATGGCGTGAATCTGATCGGGCTCCCGGCTGCTTTCCCCAGGCGCGTGGCCAAACCAGTAATGAAAAAAGTCCATAAAGCCAGAATCCATCTGGCGGTAGCCGCCACCGCCGTAGTCTCGCTTGCTGGCCCCTAAGAAGGCGCCTTTATGATAGCGCAGGGCGGCAGCGGTGAAGAAGTGATCAAGGGCCAGCTTGGCAGCCATCTTTACTTCCGGATCTTGGGCAAAGTCATAGATATTGATGAAGGGTGCCACGACGTGGGAATGGTAGGCAATGCTGTCCCATTCACCGTGGCCGATACTATAGAGAGCCCAAACATAGCCGAGTATTTCAGACTTGGCCCGCAGTCGGGTTTCCTCATTGCCGGCGGCTTCGGCGAAGAGGTAGACAGAACCGGTACTCATGGCATACAGGTTATCAGTGCGTCGACCGTCTACCTGGCGGTGGCCAAAGCGGTTGGGCCCCCAGCCCTGTACATCATGGCGATAGCGCTGATGTACAGGATGCGGTGTAAAGCGCGGATGGGATTTGGTCCACGCGTCGATGGCCCGCTCCATGGTGGCGATATAATCAGGGTTTAAGAGCGGGCGAAAGTGGAAAAACTTCCGCACCTGGCCCTTGAGGGTGAAGGCCCAGTAGAGGTCAATGCCAAAAGTGTGATCATTGTCGTTGGGGCTTTGCGGGCTATCGCTGGCTTCTAACACGCGGACCCCGGGGGCAACATTGCCGGCGAGGATGTGCATCATTGCATCCGGATACGAACGCTTTTCATTCTCGGCAAATTTATTGCTAGACGGGGTGCCAAATGAGCCATCGCTGCGCCGAGCCCACAGGGTAAGTAGCGCGTTGTAGCGTTCTCGCAGAACTGCTTCATAGGTCTCATCGGTTGGATTATTGAAGGCTGGATCTGTCTTCACCTGGTGGATGGTAATCGTCCCATCCTCAGCGATGGTGGTGAGTGGGTGTTCGCTACCGTTCGCCGCGAATGGGCTAAAGACAATAAGTAGACAAGTAAGCATAAGGATGGGCAATCTAATCATAAGTCGTCCTTAAAGGGGGCGAGAAGCGGATCGTGAGGGTCAGGCCTAGGAGCCAGGAGGTCTCTTTTACGGAATTTAGATTGGGATCGTTGAAGTGTAGGCCGAGGGGTCTTGAATCACATAAAAAAACCCATTGACACGACGAAATGCCGTGTCAATGGGCCACTTGAGTACGCGTTGACTAAAGGTTTATCTTACCAGCGATCACCGCCGCGATCACCGCCGCGGTCACCACCACCGCCGCCGCCACGACGGAAGCCGCCGCGGTCACCACCGCCACCGCCGCCGCCGCTGCGGGGGCCACGGTTTTCGGTGCGCTCGCGAGCTTCGTTGACGGTGATATTGCGACCGCCAAGATCAGTGCCGTCAAGGGCTTGGGTAGCGGCGCTGGCATCTTCGCCATTGGCGAAGGTGACAAAGCCGAAGCCGCGACTACGGCCGGTGTCACGGTCGGTGAGGACGATGGCGTCGATCACGTCGCCATGGGCGCTGAAGTGATCGCGCAAAGAGTCAGTGGTTACGGAGAAGGGAAGGTTCCCTACGTAAAGCTTGGTTCCCACGATGGTGTTTCCTTGTGTCTGTGGGGGAGTGCAGGAAGCCACCCGGAAACCTCCTGCCAGAGGATCGATCATCGCGCGGACTGTCCGAACGTGACCCGGGTGAGGGTTTATCTGCTCTAGAAACGGTGTTCCGCCCTAGAACAAAAAATAAAATTGAGAGGGGGGTAGTGGTCACCAGGGAGAAGATGCTGAGGAGCGATGGTCTCAACCGGGCGATAGATCTCGGGGAGCGGAGCCTTGTTCTGGACGGGGGAAGAGGGGGCAGCTGCCGTCAGCTTGAATCCCTTCCCGTTTCTAACGCCATTCTTATAGGGGGCAGAAAGGGAATGCAAGAGTGGAAATTGCGTACTCAGCAGGGCCCTGTAAAACCTGCCTGAAAAGCGAGGCGCGCTGCGGAAAAGCAGGGCAAGCCGTTCGCTTCATCTCCCCCTATTCTGGGCTGCTGGTGTCTGGCGGACCGTAAGCTGGATACCCAAGAGACAAGCCTTATGGGCCCTAGGCACGCTCAATGACCATCATCTTTCCACCCACGTTCAAGATGGAAACCCCAGGCGCTGCGGTGTCCGCTGCCGATCTGGTGTAACCATCGTTTGGCATCCTGAGGGTAACCGGCGGTGGGACGTAACCAGCGTAATTGCTGCTGCCACCACTGATTGAGGAGCCGCATATGGACTTCACGGCAATACTTGGCAATGCAGCTGGCTCCGGCGATTAAGATATTGGCGGCTTCGCCACCTACCAGGAATTCATAGCGGTGCTGATTTCCCTGCCCATGCATCTCATAGGCGGCGACGCGGCGACTTTCTTCAAGCACGCGCAGGTTCCAGTCCGGGTGCAGCTGTTGGAGGAGGGTTTGGTAATAGCATCGTCCGCCAAGGCGGTCGCAGCTCATTTGCAGACTAGGTGTAGATGCTTTTATGAGGCAGTTGGCGATAACCTGCCACTGCGCCATGGAACGATTGATTCCCTGGCTTTGGGCCTGGTTGAGATGCCAGGGGTGCAGCAGACCACCGCTGAGTCCCTGCCCTCCACCACCACCGGGAAAGGTTAAAGGCTCGCGCTCAAGGGGTAATGAACAATTTTTGGCCTGGCTGGTCCAGGGGGTATGGGCGCGCTCCTCCTCGCTCTCGCCGAAGAGACTGAACAGTTCGCCGGCGTGGGCTGGGGTAAATCCGGTGGCCCAGGTGATGAGGCCCAGGGCCACCGCTTCCAGCGGTCCAAGTCGACCCGTGCTGTGCAAGCGTTTGCTGTCGATCACCGTTAGTCCGTTGGCCTGCCATAGCTCGGTCAGCTCTAAGGCGCTGTAATCGGAAGAGATGGCCACCACCGTCAGTGGTCCCAGGAGGGGGCCGTAACCGGCTTCGTCGATACCCATGTGCATGGATGAAGCCTCGGCCGATCGCCGCCGGTGCAATGCGTTTGCCTCCCTGTCCCAATTGGCAGCATAGAGCCATGATGAGGTTCTGCATCCTCTTGCCCCTGCTGGCGGTCGCCATGCTTTTGGATACCACCATCAGCGGCAGCGGCGCTGCGCCGCGCTGCACCCTTGCCCTCCTGGCCTGGATCGCCCTGCAGCCCCGGGACGGGGTGCATGCCCTGATTTGGGCGGTGGCGATGGGTATGGTCTTCGATATACTTGATCCAAGCACGCATTTTTTTCATGGGGTCTTTTTTGTTTTCGCGGCGCTGGTGGTGCGGTTTGGGCGGCTGTGGTTATTTCCAGATGCGCCCTTTAGTGCTGCCCTCCTTGCCGGTATTTTGGTGTTATTGCAGGTCTTATTCAGCGCCCTCATCTGGCACGCTCAAGGCTTTCAGTTTGCGCCTCTGTTATTGGCCATGCTCAGCACGGCTGCGGTGGCTGGTTTTTTGACCCTGCTACTTAGCCCCCTGGCCCGAGATTGGAAACGCGCATGATGTCAGATCTTTTTTTCTCTGCCCTCGAAGCTCATGCTCAACGGCGCCCTAAAGAGGTGGCCCTGCGCTGGGCTGATGGCGTTATGACCTGGGCTGCCTGCGCCGAGGCGGTGGCTCAGCGATGTCAGCACTGGCAGCGCCTGGGTCTGCAGGCCGGAGAGCGGGTGGCCTTACGGATGACCGATGGCCCCCGCCATCTCTGTGAGGCTTTGGGAATTATGGCCGCCGGTGGGGTTCATTGCCCGATTGATCATAGCCTTCCTGCTTCCCAGGCTGCCGAGGCCCTGGAGAGCCTGGATCCAACCTGGTGGCTCGACGATGCTGAGGGGGCTCAAGGAGACCCTTGGCATCCCGGTGGGTCACCCATGCCAGGTAATCCCGGACTGGTTTCACGACGAACATCCCGGCAGGGGCCAGCCCCGATTGATCAGGTGGCATTCATTCGTCATACCTCAGGAACCACCGGTGTGGCTAAGGGTGTGATCCTTACCCATCGCGCTATTGCCGAGCGGGCCGACGCGGTGATCCGTGCCATCGACTTGCGGCCTGGTGATGCCATGGCCTGGGTGCTGCCCCTGGCCTTCCATTTTGCCGTTTCTATCGGCGCCTGTTTGCGTTCGGGAGCGACGGTGGTTTTTGCATCGAATCTGCGCGTCGCCAAGACCGCAGCCATCTGCCGTGAGGCAGGCGTTACCCATGCCTATTTTTCCCCTTGGTATGCCATGCGTCTGGGGGTTCTGCCGGAGCTCAATCTGGGATCGCACCTGCGTGAAGTTTTGGTCACCACGGCGGCCATCGATGCCGTGGCGGCTGATCGTCTGCGACAGCGTTTGCAGGTGCCGGTGCGCCAAGCTTTGGGGGTGATTGAGGTCGGCCTGCCCTTGGTAAGCCCTGGCTATCTTGGCGAAGTTGCCGGTGAATTTGGCGCTCCGGTTGCTGATTATCGCGTACGCATTGTTGATGGCGTCGGGAAGGACTGTCAGGTTGGTGAATGTGGTGAGTTGCTGATTGCTGGCCCAGGACTTTTCGCTGCCTACCTATCGCCCTTTACCCCTGCGGTAGACATTCTGCGTGGTGATTTTTTCCCTACCGGAGACGCTGCCGCTCTTGACGCTGATGGCAGGGTTCGGCTTTTGGGTCGTCTAAAGTCGGTAATTGTGGTGGCGGGAATGAAGGTTTTTCCATTGCAGGTTGAAGCAGTTCTTGAGGCCCATCCCGCCGTTGCGCGCGCCTTGGTTGAAGGGGTTCGTGACGAGCACACCGGAGAGCTAGTGCAGGCCCGCATCGAGATCGAGGCTGACAACGAAGAGAGTGAGGCCGATCTTCAAGACCGGCTTCTACGGCATTGTCAGCAATACCTCGGCGCCTTGGAATGTCCCAGTCGTTGGATTTTCGAACGGCTTCCCCTCACGGTTACCGGTAAGGTGCAGCGTCATCGTTAAGGAGTAAGAGATGGACCAGATGGATCTTAATGCTTTAGGTGCCGCTGGGGTGCTGATGTTTCTTGTGCTGTGGTTTCTCCTGCAGAGCCTA
This sequence comes from Planctomycetota bacterium, assembly GCA_007695355.1. Classification (GTDB taxonomy): domain Bacteria; phylum Planctomycetota; class UBA11346; order UBA11346; family UBA11346; genus REDP01. Next base: position 15,951 of record REDX01000182.1, on the reverse strand, counting down.
TTGGTGGGAATTGCAGCCATCGTGGTTGGTTTGCCAGAGCGCAGTATCGGCCGCGCTTTGAGCGCTGGTGCCGGGGTTATGGTGGCCTTGATCCTTCTGCTTGTCTTTTCGCCCTATACGCCCCACATCCTCCTTTTGCCATTAGGCATTCTCTTGCCTTCCTTGGTGATTCAGCGGATCTACGAAAGCAGCATTGGCCGTGCCTTGCTGGCTTATTTGGTCTGTTTGGTGTTTTTGCTTTTGCTATGGCTGCTGCTGGCCGGGAACCTTCCCGAAGCCTCCGCTTCCAGCCTTTCCACCTTGCTGTTTTAGGGCTGTGGGGAAATCAGACATTCCATTTCTCGGCTGACATGCTTAAACTTTTTTCTGTTCGTACGGGTGTTCTCGCCCATCCTATGGTCTGTTGGCCTAGGGTGGGCGAGGATTTTAATTTGCGCCTTGCGCCTTGGGCCATAGGCCCTCAGGAGACGTTATGCCGGTTCTCTCCTTGGTCTTACGTCTTTCGCCACTCGTTCTTGCATTGCTGTCGACCCTCAGCGCTGTTGAGTCGGTCCGAGTAAGTGTGGTTGATGGCAGAGCCGGACCGGTTTTGATGGTGGAATCGCCCCGTGCTGAATCGGCAAGCCCAACCCTGCGCGGGCAATTACGGCAGCAGGTAACCTTGCGCTGGCAAGATCTGACAGTGGCTGAGGCGGTATCCCAATTGCAACGTAGCACCGGAATCAACCTAGTGCTCGATCCCCACCTCGCCGAGCAGGCGCCGCCGATTACCTTGCAGATGAAAGAGGTGAGTATGGCATCGGCTTTGGACTGGCTTGCCCGCTTAAGCGGTGGCCAGATCAGCCTCGTGGGCGAGGCGGTGTGGCTGGGGCTTAAGCCCTACCGTGGCAGTGTTCGGCGCATCCTGCGCTATGACATTGCTGATCTTAGCCTAGTGGTGCCGAATTTCCCGGGTCCGGATATGGCCCTGAATGCGCACGGTGCGCAGTTGCGGCCGGCCGGTCTGTTTGCCGCCGCAGTTGAACCCAGTCCCCGGGATCGGGCCGAAGAAATTGCCGATATAATCCGCCAAGCTATCGGCGCCGAAGTTCGTTAAATGTGCGAGCCTTATTAACAGGGTCAGCTTAGGGATGGGTCTCGCTAAGGGCCTGGGCACCGGCGGCGAAGCTTTCTTCTAGGCTGGGGCCTTCATTGACGCGCTGTCCCGATGGGGCTGATGGGGGATAGGTGGCGGCCTGATCGCTGGGTTGAGTTGCCCCTTGGCGGGTGCCTCCGAATTGGATCTGTTCCACCAGAATTTTCATCCGGCTTATGCGCTTGCCGCTGCTGTCCTGCCATTGGTCCTGGCGCAGTCGGCCTTCGACCAGGCAGTTGCTCCCCTTATTGAGATACTGCCCCAGTATCTCGGCGGTGCGTCCCCAGGCTTCGCAGTCGACGAAGGTGGTCTCCTCGCGGCGCTCGCCGTCCTCGCCGCGCCAGTAGCGGTTGATGGCAAGGGTGAAAGAGGCCACCACGCGGTGCTCGCCAATGCGCTTGAGATCGGGGTCTCGGGTGAGATTTCCGGCCAGGGTGACGCGGTTGAAGTTGAGGGACATGACAGTGCTCCTAGCAGAGGTGATGACGGGCCGCCGTTTCTGGATGTGTCTGAATGAAACCTATACCTAAAATGACCCATTTCAAGGAAAAGTTTCAATGGTGCCCTGTGAAGGTATTAAATTATTCACAACAATACAGTTATGGTAAAGAGTATTTGCCGGCGGCGACACATGTATGTTCTCTGTCCGTGCGGTTGTACCCGTATCTGGCCATGCTGGATTTCTCGACATGGGTTAATCTTGCGGACATACAAGAATCTGCGCAATGCTTGATTCAGAGGTCCCACGCCTGCCGTCGATCGAAGCTATTCGCCCCAGCGGCGCAGGGGTAGTGGCATCGCCCATTGCTTGGCGAGTGGTCTTGAGTTGCCTTATCCTGGTTGCCGCGTGGCCCCTTGGCGCTTGCCGCTACGTGGGTCCCGGTAGTGGGATCCGCACTCCGCCGGTGCAGCTTGAATCATGGGAGTGGGAAATGCGCCAGGCAATTTAGACCATCGGAGGGGTTCAGCAGCGTTAATATTTGAGCCTGGCGCCGCGTATGATGAGAGGTTTTGCAAATCCCCTGAGGCCGCTAAGTCGCACTCGGCGCTTAACCTTTGCCGCGCTTGCCGTGACCGTGATGAGCGCCACCCGGGATTTGGCTATGCGGTGCGCTTTCTTTGTCTCAATCCGCCTCCTGCTAGGAGTGGGCTGTGCCGCTTGTCATGGCTGGCCGATATTGCTGCGAGTTTGCCTAGTGGTCTGAGCCAGAAATCCTGCAGCCTATCCTTGCCGTACAACGCCGTCTTCTGCGTTGGGATTTCCTCGATGTGGCGTTGCCACGCCGTCGTCATCCCGCCTTGAATCCAGCATTCCGGGGCTGCGGATAGGTTGCACTCTGCTTGACTCAGACCACCAGGTTAGGCGGCGCGGGGGTGGAGGTAGGAGAGAATGCGGCCCAGTTCGTCGCGCAGGTCCTGGCGCTGGACGATGAGGTCCACCTGGCCGTGCTGCATGCAGAATTCCGAGGTCTGAAAGCCTTCGGGCAACTCTTGCTTAATGGTTTCGCGAATGACCCGCGCACCGGTGAAGCCAATGAGGGCTTTCGGTTCGGCGATAATAACATCGCCCAGACTGGCGTAGCTGGCCATCACCCCAGCCATGGTGGGGTTGGTGAGGACGCTAATGTAGGGCAGACCGGCTTCGGCCAGTTTGGCCAATGCGGCGGAGGTCTTGGCCATCTGCATGAGACTTACCGCGCCTTCTTGCATGCGCGCCCCGCCGGAGGTGGAGACGATAATCACCGAGCGACGCTCGGCCATGCCGCGCTCGATTAGGCGGGTTAATTTTTCGCCAACCACCGAGCCCATAGAGCCGCCATTAAAGCGAAAGTCCATGACCCCCAGGGCCACCGGAATGTCATTGATGCGGCAGCCGCCGGTGATCACCGCGTCTTTCAGGCCAGTTTTATGGGTGTTTTCGGCAATGCGTTTAGGGTAGGGTTTGCTGTCGATAAAGCCGAGGGGATCGGAGCTGGTGAGCTTGGCGTTCCATTCTTCCCAACTGCCAGGATCGGCGAGGGAGGCGACGCGCTTATCGCTGGCCATGGGAAAGTGGTGGCCGCACTCGGGACAGCTTTCCAAGCGTTCTTCAACCAGTCGCTTAAACACGGTTTTGCTGCATGCAGGGCATTTGACCCAAAGACCATCGGGAATTTTCTTGGGGTCTTTACGGCCGGTGGCGGATCGCAGGCGGTCCAAAACCATAGGTTCTCCTCAATCTGAAGCGGCATCCTGGGCCCTGGCCTGGATCTGTCCAGATGTCAGCGACGGTGGGCGATGAGAGGATTCAGAAATCCTTATTGACCTTAAAACGGACTTCGTTGCCAAGCTCGTTGTATGCCAGTTCATCCGCCAGGCGGGTAATCATTTGGAAGCCCAGTCCGCCAAAGCCGCCAGATTGGTAGCGGGCACGGGCAGCGGCGGCGGCATCAAGGCTTTTGGCATCCCCAAGGACTTTTTGATGGTCAAATCCGGTGCCCTGGTCGGTGATTTTCAATTCAATGGATTCACCGTAATCACGATAGGCAATGGTGATGGTTTTTGACTCATCATATTGATGACCGTGGCGGTGGGCATTAAGCACCAGTTCTTTGGTGCAGGTCATAAACGCTTCGACCTTCATCTCGTCCATGCCGCTTTGGCGCACCAGGCGAGCGAGGAAGGCCTGGGCCTGGTCGATAAAACGGTCACGGCTAGGGATGGTGAAGGTGATCCGCTGCCGCAGCATGGGATCCTTGGTGGTGAGGTAGAAGAGATCTTCCTGAGCGAAGTCGTAGACTTCCTGCTCGGCGGCTTCTTCCATCTTTTCCAGGAGTTGATCGAGACGGTTTTGCGCCTTGGTTTTCGAGGTTTGGTCGATGACTCGGAAGCGCAGGGGGCCAACTGCCAGGGTGTCGCCATGCTGCAGTTCGGCGCGCAGGATGTCCTTGCCATTGCGGAAAATATGGGCCTCTTTGCAGCCCACTTCAACAAAGAAGCGCTTGTGTTCTTGATAGAAACGGGCATGGCAATCTTGCATCCCGGGGCCTTTGGCTCGTATGCCGCAGCCCTCGCCAGCCCCAATGGTAAGGTTGTCGATCAGCGGGATTTTTTTTCCGGCGATGGCCGTATTGATAACCTCAAGCTGAAACATGCGCGCGGCGGCTCCTGTGAAGAGTATGCGACCTTGGGTGCTGGCGGCACACCGCCTGAGATCTCAAAGTGGGTATACTAATGGTGACAGCAGGGCTTACAAGTGGTCTTGGAAAGCGGTCTTGTGAATGGGAGGAGAATGATGGTCCATGACCAACATTGACCCTCGCTGCCGCCGCCATGGGGCGATTTATGTTTCGCTTGCTTGGTGTGCTCGGTGGCGACTGGAAGGCCCTTGTCTGTGCGCGGATTCTCTCCAACATGCGTCCTCGCCAAATTCAAGGGCGAGTGAGGAGGATCAGTCCCATGAGCAGCGGAACCCTATTCGACAAGGTGTGGGATCTCCATGCCGTGCGCAGCTTACCCAGTGGTCAGACCCAGCTATTTATTGGTCTCCACCTCATCCATGAGGTTACCAGCCCCCAGGCCTTTGCCATGCTCCGTGAAAAGGGCTTGGGAGTAGCCTATCCACAGCGCACCGTGGCTACGGTTGACCACATCGTTCCCACTCAGGATCAGGCGCGTCCCTTCGCCGATGGCCTGGCTGAAGAAATGATGCAGGCGATCGAGGCCAATACCAAGGCTAATGGTATCACCCTGCATAATGTCGGCAGTGGCAAACAGGGGGTGGTGCACATTATCGCCCCCGAGCAGGGGCTTACCCAGCCCGGCATGACCGTTGCCTGCGGCGATAGCCATACCGCCACCCATGGCGCCTTCGGCGCGATTGCCTTTGGCATCGGAACCAGCCAGGTGCGCGATGTTCTGCTGACGCAAACCTTGGCCATGGGCCGCCTCAAGGTGCGGCGCATTGAGATCAATGGCGAGTTGCCTCCGGGTGTTTATGCCAAGGACGTGATCCTGCACGTCCTGCGCGTCCTTGGGGTAAAGGCCGGAGTGGGCCATGCCTATGAATTTGCTGGTTCTACCATTGCTGCCATGTCCATGGAAGAGCGGATGACGGTATGCAATATGGCCATCGAGGGTGGCGCCCGCTGCGGTTATTGTAATCCCGATGCCACCACCTTTGCCTATCTCAAGGGTCGCGAATACGCCCCCACCGGTGCCGCCTGGGATCGCGCCGTGGCTTGGTGGTCAAGCCTTGCCTCCGATGCCGATGCCAGCTTTGATGACGTGGTGACCTTCGATGCTGCCAGTATCGCCCCCACGGTGACCTGGGGCATTACCCCCGGCCAGGGGATTGGGGTTGACGAAATGGTGCCGACGGTGGCTCAATTCCCCGCCGAAGATGCCAAATTGGTGGAAGAGGCCTATCACTATATGGATTTGCAGCCGGGCCAGGCAATCAAGGGCTTGCCCATTGATGTCGCCTTTATTGGTTCCTGCACCAATGGCCGCATTTCAGATCTGCGCGAGGCGGCACGGGTGATTCAGGCCCATGGCGGCAAGGTCGCCGGTCATGTAACAGCCTTTATCGTCCCGGGTTCTGAAGCGGTAAAGGCGGCAGCAGAGGCCGAGGGTTTGCATGAGATCTTCCTTGCCCATGGCTTTGAGTGGCGTGAAGCAGGATGCTCCATGTGTCTGGCAATGAACCCAGACAAACTGCAGGGCAATCAGATCTCCGCCTCTTCTTCGAACCGTAATTTCAAGGGACGCCAAGGTTCGCCCCAGGGTCGGACCTTGCTGATGAGCCCTGCCATGGTGGCCCTGGCTGCCCTGGAGGGCTCGGTTGCTGATGTCCGCAATCTCCTCGGGGTGCCGGCGGCCTAGACTGCCGCGTAACCCCTTCGACCCTGTTTCCCCCTGAGGATGCCCCCATGTCCACCGCCTCTTCCATTATCGATCAATTCAGCGGACGCGCAATTCCAGTGCGCGGCAATGATATCGACACCGATCGCATTATCCCCGCTCGCTTTTTGCGCTGCGTCACCTTCGAAGGCTTGGGCGAGCACGCCTTTGCCGACGATCGGGCAGACGAAAAGCGCCAGGGCCGTATCCATCCCTTCGATGAGCCCCGTTATGCCGGTGCGGAAATCTTGGTTGTTAATGCCAATTTTGGCTGCGGTTCTTCCCGCGAGCATGCTCCTCAGTCGATTCAGCGCTGGGGTATCAATGCCATTATCGGAGTCAGCTTCGCGGAGATTTTCTTTGGCAATTGCGTTGCCCTAGGCCTGCCCTGTTTGAGCGTCAGCAGCGCCGATGCCGAGGCCATACAAAGCCTCATCGAGGGTGATCCCAGCCTGCAGTTGCGCATCGATATCGCTAGCGGATCAATAACGGTGGGCGAGCGTTCCTTCCAGGGCAGCCTGCCAGCAGGCGCCAAGAGCATGTTCCTCAGCGGTCACTGGGATGCCACCGGTCAGCTCATCGATGGCAAGGAAGATGTCGCCACGGTGGCCGCCGGCATTCCCTACATGAACGGTTTCCAGTAAACTTATCCTCGCCCTTGAGATGAGGAAACGGATGCCCTGGCCTCAAGATAGTGCCAGTGGCGGCATGGGAGTTCTCAGGGTTACGCCACGGGGTGCTAGCGGCGACAATGCTATCCCCGTGCAATCGCTCGATCGCAGCGCAGCCTAGACGCCTTCATCCAATAGCAAAACCCCCGCAAGGACATGTCTTGCGGGGGTTTTATGTTTGGAGGCGCCACCCGGAATCGAACCGGGATACGCGGATTTGCAATCCGCTGCGTAGCCATTCCGCCATAGCGCCGCTTTGCGGCCATCAAGGGACGGCCGCGGGAGAATTATTTCGGGGCCGCAGCGCCCTTCACCGGCTTGACAATCAGGCCGCTCTTAATCGCCTTGGTGCTAGCGTAGACGCGCACAACTTGGCCATTGATAACGGTCTTAACCTTACGCAGATTAGGCTTGACCATACGCTTGGTACGGCCTTTCACCTTGTTGCCCACGCCGCCATCGCGGCGTTTGCCTTTTTCAACTTTCTGCCAGCCAGCAGAGGTACGGCGGCCAGTAAATACACATACACGGGGCATGACAGCTCCCCCCTTTTTCGTGATTGAGGGGCGGAGATTAGTGGGGCAACCACCGTGGTCAAGGGCGGGTGTTGACTGGGCCCTTTGACCGGCTGCGCCGTGGGCCCTATCCGTGCACCTCGCAGCGACAGCGGGCCCGGGCTTTAGGAGCCGGTAGGTCCACGCCGGCGGTAAGCGCGGGTGTCGCTGGGGCTGCTCTCGGGGTTTGGACGGGAAATTTCGTAGTATTCAAGATGGCGCATCTCATCGAAAAACTCATCGATAAGGGGGCTGAGATCGTTACCGCGCAGGTTAAGCACGGCTAAAGCCCGCTGATCGATGGCCTCAACAAAGTGATCGACGCCGGCGGCAAAGCCACAGCCGCAGGTGAGATTGCGGCTGACGTGAAGCAGGCAGCCCAGGGCCAAGGCGGGATGATCGTCTTCGCGGCGGTATTGCTGGGCGATGGCTTCGCCAATCAGCGAAGGTACCCCCCACAGCGTCAGGTAGCGCTGGGCGAGTTTGCCTGGGCAGATGCCGAGTTCGGCTTGTAGGTGGTCATGGAAGCTGCCCTGATCGCTGAGCATGCGGCTGGCAGCGGTCTGATACTGCTCGCCGAAAATGCGCAGGGCAATGGTGCTGCCGAGTTCGGCGAAGAGGCCGCAGAGGGGGATAAGCTCGCGGGTTTGCGGGTCGGCGAAAAGGGCGGGTGGGCAGCGGTTGGCCAGCAGCCGAACCATTAAACTGGCTGCATTGGCCTGGGCCCAGACCGAGGCCATGGGCTTGGTAAGGTGCGGCGGAATGACCTGGACTTCATCCAGCAGGGCGATGGTTGCCGGGATGCCGAGGCGATTGATTGCGGCGGCAATCCCTAGGGAGCTTCCGGGAGGCAGACGGCCGGGAAAGTGGGCCCGGGCGAGGACGCTAAGAGCCATGCCGGGGTCAGAACCGATAATCGCAGCCAGTACCGACAGGGGGCAGCGCTCATCCCTGGCCATCGCTTTGACCTTTCCGAGGGCGGGAGCAAAACTGCAGCCAGGAAGGTGGAGAAGCGCTCCTTCAAGCACCGCGTCGGGAAGGCTCATAACGACTCCTGCAAGAGCCTTCGGCGGATGGTATCGCGCAGGTTTTTCATAAGCGGAATGTGGTCGCAGCGCGAAAAACGCTGTTCGAGCATCGCGTCAACTTCATTGGCCGATGGTTCTCGTAGGTGCGGGGCGGGTAAGCCTTGCACTACCACCCGCTTTACACCAAGTAACATGAGACGGTGAATCAATGGATCGCTGAGCACGGTGCCGGTATTGCAGAGCACCGCCTGTTTGAGGGATTCCACGGGTTCGGCCAGGGTCATGCCGGCTTCAGCTTGCGTGAGAAGGATTCGCTGCTGGGTCATGGTTACGCAGTCATGAGAGGGGGAAACGGTGGCATCGGTGTGGGTATGTTAGGGCTGTGGCGCTCGGCGCCACCATCTCCTGCCGGCAGCTCCCAGGGGTGTGCGTGTGGCAGGACTCGATTCTCGCCGGTGCTCGCCCTCATCTGGCTTGACCATTTGCGTTTTCCGCAAGGCTACGCTTCTTTTGCGTCCGTGCCCTGCGCTCCTTAGCTGGCGTTGGCGTCATTGGCGCAAGGTTTTAACGGATGGCTGCGTAACAGAATAGAGGGTAACCATGGGTTTTTTTGGCGGACGCAAAAAAGGGATTCAAGCAGCGGCAGCGGAGGAGCGGCTCTCAGCGCTACAGCGCTTGCCCAATGGCGAACAAAAAGTCTTTGCGCAATTGGTGCAAAACGATCCCGATTCCCGGGTGCGCTTGGCTGCGGCCCGCCGGGTGAAGGATGCGGCTGTGTTGCAACGCCTACTGCAGCACCCCGATGGGGAGATCCAGGCGGTGGCCCGCGAAGGCCTGGCCGCTGATGCCGGCCGGCGTCTGCGCAGCTGCGATCTGTCCGCTGGTAAGGTCCTGATTGAGATGGTGGCCGAGGGGCAGCTGGGCGACCTCGCCCTGCAGGCCAAGGATGCGGGGGTTCGCGATTTGGCGGTCCAGCGCCTCTTCGCCCTTGAGGCCCCGCCTCAGCAGGCCCTTCTCAGTATCGCCATTGGCCATGGCGATGATGCCATCGCCTTGCGTGCTTTGGCCATGATTGGGGCCCGTAGCCAGCTCAAGCAGGTAGCGAAAAAGGCCAAGTCGGCGGCCCTGCGCGCCGCCGCCGAGGCCCGCATTGCGGCCCAGCGCGAAGAGCAGGAGCGGCCCAGTCCCCATCAAATGCGCACGCGCCGTCGGCAGCAGTGGGGTGGCTGGGTGGAAGAGGCGGCCATCCTCGCCCTGCGCAGCCAGTGGGATCAGGTGGGGGCCCAGCTGGCGGCCATAGAGGGCAAGGTTATGGCCCTGCGCGATAATCCCGAGTACCCGCCCCTCGAGGCCGAGGACGAGGCTCTGCTGACCCGCTTCAAGCGTTCCTACGCCCTCTTTACCCAGCGCCGTGAGGAAGCCGCAGGCGCCCTCGCCAGCTGCCAGGCCATTCTCGCCGAGCATCCGGATCCCGAAGACAGTGCCCTGCGCGAGTGTTTTGAACAGGCCTTGGCTGCCGTCGTCGATGAGCAGCAGCAAGAGGCCCTGCGCGCCGCCTATCCCCGCCGTCAGCAGAAGCCGGCGGCTGCCGCTGAGTCCGACGAGGCGGAAGCGGCGCCGGTCGCCGCCGCGGCCCCGGTCATCTGGAGCGAAGCCGATGAAGCGGCCCTCGCCGCCATCGAGGCCCGGGCCCAGGAATTAGTGGCGGCCGAGGATCTGCGCGCCACCGCCGATGCCTTCCAGTCCCTGCATAAGGAATGGATGAACGCCGTCGCCGGCCTGCCCGCCCAGCATCCCCGGCGCCAGCCCTTCCTAGAGGCCTGGAGCCAATTTAAGGACCGCCGCCGCGGCGAGCGCGAGCAGCGGGACCAGGCCATTGAGCAGCGGGTCAGCCAGCTCGAAGCCCTAGTCGCCGAAATGGCAGCTTTGGTTGAGCGGGCGCCGGCAGAAGGCGCGGCGGTGGCTAAGGCCCTGCGTGATCTGCGCCAGCGCTGGCGCGATATCGCCCCCGTGCCCGGCCGCCTTGGGGCTCCACTGAAGGCGGCTTTTAATCAGCAGGCGGCGGCGGTGGAACAGGCCCTGGCCTCCTGGTATCAAGAGCGCGATTGGCAGCGCTTCGCTCAGGTGGCCCCGGCCGAAGAACTCTGCGCCGCCGCCGAAGCCCTGGCCAATCCTGAGCAGCCCTTGGCGGGGGCCGATCTTCTGGCCGCGGTCAAGGATCTGCAAAATCGCTGGCGGGCCCTGGGCCCGCTGCCCCAGGGCCGCAATGATGAGCTCTGGGATCGTTTCCGGACGGCCTGCGATGCCGCTTTCGAGCGCCTGCAGCCCTGGTTTGCCGAGCGCGATCAAGAGCGCGAACGCAATGCCGAGGCCCGCGAAGCCCTGATCCAACGTTTAAGCATGGTGGTTGAGGATATCGCCACCGTTGGCCTAGTTGGCTCTCCGGCCAGCCGCGACCACGAGCAGCGGCGCCAAGAGCAGGTGGCTGAATTGCAAGCCGCCTGGAAAGAGTGCGGGCACGTCAAGCGCGAGCAGCGGGCGGAGATGGATCAGCGCTGGAAGCAGCTTCTCGATCGCTTCTATGGTCACCGCCGCTCGCAGCGGGCGCAGCAGGAAGCGGAGTTCGCCGAGAATGTGCCGCTGAAAGAGGCGATTATCGAATCCTTGCAGGCCATGGTCCGCGACGCCGAGGCCGCCCACGCCGGCATGCTGCCCGGGCGCACCCTCGACGAGGTTTTAGAAAGGCTTCGTCAGGCCCGCCGAGATTGGCGAGAGATCGGTTTTGTGCCGAAAAACCAAGTGGCGCGCCTACGCGCCAGCTGGGATGAACTCAACGACCGGCTGCAAGAATTACTCGCCGACCGCCTGCAGAACGAGCATGAACAAGAAGCTGCTGCCGCCACCGCCAAGCAGGTGATTATTGGCGAAATGCAGCAATTATTGGAAGAGGAGCGCCCCGACTGGTTCCGCGATGAGGTGGGTGCTTTGCGCCGCCGCTGGTCAGATGCTGGCCGAGTTCCCCGTGCTCTATTCAAGCAGCTCGAAGACGACTGGCGCCGCCTCAATGACGAATTCGAAGCCCGTGCCCGGGCGGCGATGTCCTAGTGTCCTGCGCAGCTACGGAGGGCGGGACTTTGTCCCGTCAGAGATCTTTCGCCAAGAGTCTGCCTGCGCATCGCGCATCGCGCATAGCGTCTGGACTATAAATCCTGCGGTCATAGCTTTTCTTTCGTCTCACGACAAATGCTTATAACCGCAGCTTTCTGGTGGGTTCGGAAGCCCTCCCTCCGTGGCCTCGCTTTGGAAGGTTGAGTCAGTTTACCGCCTATAGCTTTCCCACATCGTCCTTGGGGCCGAGATGCTGGAGGCGGTAGGCTAGGCTATGGACGCCGCATGTAAGACGGTACTGGGGCAAGGTGTCCGGGCCGCAGCTACCGGTGCCCAGGCCACGTTGGGCAACATCCAGGTGGAGGTGGCAATGATCCATAAAGCGCACGCCGGTGGTGTGGTGGGATTCGCTCAAATTGGCATCACTGATCAGGGTGGCCTTGCCTTCAATGCGTCCCGCTGCATGGGCGACGAATCCATGGCCATTGGCTGCCCGCAGGGCCAACCAGCGTAGACCGGCAATATTTCCATGTTCCTGGGGCATAATGTAGGGGACATAGCGATCGGCTACCGCGCTGGCATAGCGCCCAACCGGGCTGCCCAGTAAGCGATCCCGGTAACTTTCCCCAGGGCCGTGCCCGAACCATTCCATCTGCTCTAAGCCCGCTGCCACATCCATGACCACGCCGAGGCGTGGGAGGTCGGTAAAGTCCTTACCGACGCGGAAGCGGTGCTGGCAGGAGAGTCCACCAGCGTGATCCACGGTCATAACCCGTTCCTCACTCAGTACCGGTTGGCCATGGGCATTGAGGAGATTTCCGCGGATGCGAATGCTGACCCCTTGGGCTCCAGCCCGCCAGCGCAGCGCATCTAATCGGTACTGGCAAGCATGGAGGCCGGCGCGATACCAGCCGCCTACCAATTTATTCGATAGTTTAAATCCGCTTTCGCCCTTGTCTTCAGCTCCAGCGCGGTAATCGGCGGCGCGTATGCCTTCATTCTCTGTGGGGGCGTGCCAAACCGTGGGCACCAAACCTCCACAGATTAATCGACACCCTGCCACGGTCCATAATGCCAATCGCCCCTCTGTATCGAAGTGGAACTGCCAATCATCGGCGCTAATGTGAAGGCCCGAGGTATCTTCCTTGGTTTCCATGCGCGCTTTGCTGCTTGCAGGCAGAGATAAGGCACGGGGCGCCAATTGCAGGGGGAATTGTAGCTGGGCACAGGGATACTGCCGACCCAGCAAGGGCTGATCTCGACGGTCAAGCCAGGAGAGCTCAAGATGGTAATCCAGCTGGGGATCCAGCGGGGGCAGGGTGCTGCATACCTGCAGCGCTTTTCCTGCCGATTTCCCCGCTGACTTGAGCTTTCGTTCGGCCTCTGCGGAGAAGCAGAGAATCTGGGATTCCCCCGGCTTAATAGCCATCGCTGGCAGGGTGCCACTGGCCACTTCGACGCCATCGGCGCAGAGGCGGTAACTGCCATTCAGATGGGCGGTGGTAGTAAAGGCGTATTCGCTTGCTATGAGCACCGCTCCAATCGGATCAAGCAGTTGTCCCTGCAGGGGCTGGAACAGGCGCTTGACCTCTGTCATCGCCGGGTGGGGTTGGCGATCGGGCCAGACTAGGCCATCGCACACGAAATTGCCGTCATTGGGAAAATCGCCGAAATCACCGCCGTAGGCCCAGTAGACTTCGCCTTGCTCCGTGGTTTTGCGTAGGCCGTGGTCAATCCACTCCCAAATAAAACCACCCTGCAAGCCGTGGTGGCTGCGGATGGCCTCCCAGTAATCGGCGAGAGAGCCATTGGAATTACCCATGGCATGGGAATATTCAGACATAATCAATGGACGTGGGTCGTCGCTTTCCTTGGCCCATTGTACAATCTCATGGATCTGCGGATACATGGGGCAGATGATATCGGTTACCGCATGGCCCTGGTCCCATTCAGAATTGGCACGGCAGATGGCGCCTTCGTAATGCATCACGCGACTGGGGTCGATGTGGCGGATCCAGCCGGCCATGGCGCTGTGATTGGGCCCAAACCCGGTTTCGTTGCCGAGGGACCAGGCGATAATGCAGGGGTGGTTGCGATCGCGCAGCACCATGCGCATGGCGCGATCGAGGAAGGCCGCCGCATAGCGCGGGTCATGGGCTGTGCGGGCATAGGTGTGGTGGGCCTCGAGGTTGGTTTCGTCAATGACCAGAAAGCCCAGCTCGTCGCAGAGATCGTAAAAGAGAGGATCGTTGGGATAGTGTGAGCAGCGGATGGCATTAATATGGTGGGCCTTCATCGCTCGTAGATCGGATAATATATCCTCTCGCTTAAGAACCTTACCGGTACTGTCATGGTGATCATGGCGATTGACGCCTTTAATGTAGATCATGCGGCCATTGAGTCGCAGTTCGCGGTCCACAATTTCCACCCGACGAAAGCCACAGCGGGTACTTGTGGCCTCGACCACCTTGCCTTGGGGATCCACCAATTCGGCGACGACTCGATAAAGCTGAGGGCTCTCATGGCTCCAAGGCAGTACCTTGGGCAGGGATAAGCGAAGTTCAGCAATGGGTTCGCGGGGCCGACTATGAGCAGTCAGCCCCCAAGGAATGCCTGCTATTAGGGCTTTTTTGGTAAGATTTTTGCCTCTCGGGTCATAGAGGTAAGCGCGGAGTTGATAACCAGCGCTGCCGGCTCCGCCCAGGCGCATTTCCAGAAAGAAATTCCCGCTGCCGTCATTGGGTTCGTAATCGGCTGTACAGAAGAGGTCCTCAATAAAAGCTGGTCCGGTGGCATAAAGGTAGACCGAGCGGTTAATGCCATACTGACGCCAATGGTCCTGATCTTCGATATAGGTGCTATCGCCCCACTTAATCAGTTGTAGAGCGATGGTATTACTGCCCGATGTGAGATGGCTGGTGAGATCAAATTCGCAGGCCACCCGTCCGTCCTTGGCGAGTCCAACTGCCTGGCCATTGCACCATAGGGAGAGACAGGCGGCTTCAAAGCCGGCGAAATGCAGTACCACCCTTCGGCCACGCCAGTCCTTGGGCAGGGTAAAGCGATGGCGATAGAGGCCGGTGGGATTGGCCGCTGGCACCTTAGGGCTGTCGACGGGGGTAAAGGGGATGCGCCAATTACTATACTGGGGCCGGTCAAAGCCGTGCATGGTCCACAGGGCCGGCACTGCCAGTTTGGTCCAGGGAAGGGTGCTCTCGGGCTTGAGCTGGGCAAAGTCCGCTGGGGTGTCCTCGGGGCGCCCGAGGAGGCAGAAATCCCATTGGCCATCGAGGCAGATCCGTACGGGATCCTGCTGTTCGCGGGCCGCTTCGGCATCGCGATGGGGCCACAGGGTGGCGCGGCCGGCGAGGCGATTAAAGCCGGTGAGCTCGGGGCACTGCCAAGCCGGGCTTGCGTTAAGGACCAGCGGCGCGCCAAGGGCGGGATTAGCGATGAGGGATTGCTTGCGGGCCATGCGGACTCCATAAATGGGTATTCTGCAAGCATGCCATATGTGTTTTTCCCTTTCAATGGGTTAACTGAAAAACAAAATATGGAAAATGAAAATTCTCAGCGTGGATCCTCTGATCCCAAGGAGGCCTTCAGTCCATGGAAATTCCCAGTCCCGTCTATCGCAGTTTGCGCCCGGCTAGTCCCTGGGAGCGCTTGGGCTGTGGCGGCCTCGATAAGAGTGGTTCCGCCGCAGACCATCAGGATTACTTGGCTCCCACCTATTCCATGGTGTGGATATGCCGGGGAAGGGGGGGTTACCATGATAGCGATGGGCGTCGTTATGATCTCAGCTCCGGCATGTGCTTTCAGAGATGGCCGGGTCGCCGCCATAGCACCTTCATTGATCCACAACAGCCATGGCAGGAACTATGGATTGATCTCGGCCCAGGCTTACACGCTGCCCTGGCTGCCGTGGCCATGCTGCGGGTTGAGCCCATCGTCTGGCGCCCTCGGGAGATTCCCTATGTCGCCCTGGCAGATCTCCATAGCCGTTTGCAGCAGGGCAGCGAAAGCGAATTGCCCGGTTGTTTGAGCAGTGCCTTTCAATTGCTCACCGCCGCCGGAGCCGATGGGCAACCTAGTGCCAGTCACGATCCAATTGAAAAGGCCTGCAAGCTTCTCAGTGCCGAGAGTCTCGGTCGCGGCGATTTGCGTTCTTGGTGTCTACGTCAGGGCCTTGACTACCATCGCTTTCGACGGCAGTTTAGCCAACGCATGGGGGAATCACCAGGTCAATACCGTATTCGTCGTCGTCTAGACCAAGCCTGCGCGCTCCTGCGCAGCGATCATCAGCGCTCTATATCCAGCATTGCCGAGGAGTTGGGTTACCATTCACCTTATGAGTTCAGCGCTCAGTTTAAGGCCCATTTTGGCATGCCACCTCGGGTTTTTCGTCACCGCTAGGCGGTTGTCATTGATGCGCTATCAATCTTATTTGGGCGCTGCAGAATCCATCCATGGCTCAGGCATGGCTCAATCAATGGCAAAGAGAAACCGCCGTTGTGTACTCTCGCCGCTGGCTAAACCCTCAGCTTATCACCGAGGCTACGGTATCTCTGCAG
>REDX01000140.1 GCA_007695355.1 Planctomycetota bacterium | reverse complement strand
CGGTTTCGCCGCTGTCAGTATCCAGCAGCTTCCAGGCGGAATCAGCGTTGAAGTCGCCGAGGTCAAAGGATAGAATGCGCATGGCTGGGCCTCCTAGGGTTTTTGTGTTTGGGCTATTCAAGCCCGTTGCCTGCCGGGGTCGAGCAATCGACCCCGGCGGCCCAGCCACATGATTTCAAAGGCTTACTCAGGCCACGCAGGGCGGGGACTAAGCTTGGCGTGTCAGCGCGCGGGCGGCGGCGCCGATAAGCCAGCCGATAAGCGCACCGCAGGCATTAGCGAAGACATCGCCCCATTCACCGTGCCGGCCAATGTGCGGCTGAATCAGCTCAATCACCCCACCATAGGCCACCGCCGCCGGCAGCAGCCACCAGCCATAGCGCGGCCGCCACCAGGAGAGGGGCAGGGTAAGGGCGGCGAAAGCGATCAGATGATGCAGCTTATCCGAACCCGGCACCTCCGGCATAGCAGTGGCCGGGGTAAGGGTGGCCATGCCAATGGCGAAGGCGATGGACACCGTTAAGCCCCACGGCAGCAGGGCCGAATACGCCATGCCAGGGGCCTTAGGGTTCGTAATTGAGAAAGCCCTTAAACGGGGTGAGCAAAATAATCTTCATGTCCAACCACGGCGACCAGGTACGGATGTATTGAAGATCCAGATCCACCCGACGGCGCATGGATTCGGTGGAACTGGTCTCGCCACGGGCTCCGCTTATCTGGGCTAAACCGGTAATCCCCGGCTTCATCAGGTGGCGGTGCATGAGTTGGTCTACCTCTTCGGCAAACTGATGATTGAGGCCAATGGGGTGGGGCCGTGGCCCCACCACGCTCATATCGCCGCGCAGGACATTGAAAAACTGCGGTAATTCATCGAGGGAGGTCTTGCGTAGCCATTTGCCAATCCAGGTAATCCGATCATCGCTGGCCGAAGCCTGAAGAAAGCGCCCGCTTTGGGTGGCCTCTCGGCCCTTGGTCGCGGCCTCGGCGGCCGCGGCGCTGACCTGGCGCATGGTGCGGAACTTCATGACCCGAATCGGCTTCCCATAGAGGCCATGGCGGGTCTGAACGAAGAGCACCGGCCCAGGGCTGGAAAACTTCACCAGGATGGCGGCCAGCACGAAGATGGGCGAAAACACGACGATCGCCACCAGCGCCACCACCTTGTCTTCAACCCACTTAAACAGCAGCTCAAAGGGCGATAAGGGCGACCCGGTAATCGTAAACAGCGGCCGGCCAGCGCAGTCGCTGGCCTGCAGCGGGCCGGTGTGGCTGGTGGCAACTTCAGGGGCAAAATCAAAGGGCAGGGCAAAGGATTTCATGGCCCCCTGAAGCTCGGCCAATTGCCGGCCCTGGCTGGCCGAGCCCACCGCCGTTACCAAAACCACCCGATCCGGTCGTTCACGCTCGATAATCCGGGGCAATTCATCGGTTCGGCCCAGCCAGGGAATGGGCAGATTCCGCCGCGCCACCTCGGGCAGACTGGCGCCACCATTGGCGCAGATGCCAATGCAGCGCAGGCCCATGGTGTGATGGCGGGCAAGATGGGCATGGAAGCGACGACAGGCCGGCAAATCGCCCACCAGCAGCAGCCGCTGCCCGCCCTTTCCATGGCGCAACCGCCGTTTCAGCACCTTATAAAGCACTAGGCGGGAAAGCACCAGCACCACCGGTACCGCTACCATCCAGATTAAAATCACCGAACGGGGGAATACTTCGGCGCTTTTGGTGAGATAGAGAAGGGTAAAAAAGGCCCCTAATACCAAGGCCCAGCCAATCAGTACCTGGCGACACCAGCGCAGGGCCGGCCGCTCGCTCAATACCCGATACACCCCGGCCAATTGAAAAATAATGATCACCAAGGGCACCAGGGCCCAAAACAGCGGGCGCATACGGGCGAAGGAAACATTCACCGGCAAAAAGGCCTCAATCGCCAAGATGCCGAGGAGGATCACCGCAAGATCAAAAATCTGCAGGCCTAGGATGCGGCGCGGGGTAAAAGGTTTGAGTGACACCGGCTAATAGCTCCAGAACCGCAGCCTATGCCTGAAGGGCTTTGCTCAAGCGACGGTCTTCTGGCCGGCCACGCGGCTTGGGCTTGGAACAACAGTTTGTGGCGGGACAATAGTCCTGCCCTCTGGGCTAGTGGTCTGCACCAGAAATCCTGCAACCTATCCTTGCCGCACAACGCCGTCTTCTGCGTTGGGATTTCCTCGATGTGGCGCTGCCACACCGTCGTCATCCCGCCTTGAATCCAGCATTCCGGGGCTGCGGATAGGTTGCACTCTGCTTGACTCAGACCACTAGGGGCGGCTAAAGCCACAGGCGGCGGCGACCTTTGCCGCCGAGCCATCAAGCAGCCAGTCGGGAACCTGGCCCACTTCTTTAAGTTGCTGGCCGCGCTGGCGAGACACCGGAATGTAGGACACCGAAAGGTCCTCCATGGCGCTCATATCCCCCCATAGCTGCTCAAACTGGGCCACCGGCAGAATATCGGCATGGCCATCGCCCCAGGCCCGGCGGACATCCTTGATCGTCACGTACATGGGCACTCGGCTGGCCTGGCGCAATACCCGGCGGCGCACCCGGGGGCCGTCTGCAAGATCACTGCGCTGCAGGCCAAACCAGGCCAAAAGGCCATCGATCTGCACCCACCAAGTATTGCTATTGTACCAGCGCAGGCCCAATTCCAGGGACTCATTGGGAATGGCCAAGCCTTCAATAATCCGCGGCACGCCATCGATAAGCGCCAGGGCGCCGCCGCTATCACCGGCTAAGCGCGGGATGACCTCCACCGCCAGGGTGCTGCCGCTGGCGGCCACGGTGGCGGCAATATCGGCATCAAAACCGGCGCCCAGGGTATCGATATTATGGACAATGAGGGTGTGCAGCTGCGGCTGCTCAGCCAAAAGCCGGGCCAGGGTGCCGTTCAGCAGCAGGCTGGGCAACTCCCACCAATGGCCGGGGGGATTGCAGCATTCGCCCGCGCCGCGGCCGGGGTAAGGGCTGCCCGCCCCCGCCGCCTGGGCCCAGGCCATAAGCGCCCGCTCGGCGTCTTCTTGGGCCTTCTGCGCTTGGGCATCCAGGCGCTGACGAGGCCGCTCGCGAAAATGCACCAGCAAGTCTTCCTGGCTGGGAATCACCCGCTGGCCCAGCATAGCACCGCGGCTTATCCGCACCGGTTCGATGAGGGCCGGATCGGACTCTCCCAGGCGGCGCAGGGCATCGCGCAGGGCATCATCGGTAAGGAAGGAGGTGGTGATGATATGCGGCAGGGGCATCTGCCCCTGCTGGCGGGCGCGGGCGTATTTGGCCAGGTGGAGATCCAAAAAGGATCGCCAGCGGCCGTCGAATTCGGCCACCGGTGCCAGCGCCTTCACCACCCCAGCACCGCCGGACCAGCGCGAACCCAAACCGCCGGCTAAAGTTACCACCCCGTAGCCCCGGGGGTCGATATCGGCACCGGCGCCGGGCCGGGGCTGGCGCACATGCTCTGGCCCGACATCGCGGATCTGGGCGCGCTCCGAGAGGCGATTGCGCTGCAGGCTCATCGCGCCGCGGCGATAGGCTGCCAGCACCGTGCTGCGCTGCTCAAGATCCAGGCCGGCGGCCACCAAAGCCGCCTCATCGGCGCTGGCCTGGCTGCCCTGGTTTCCTGGTTCCGGCAGGAGATTGCGCACCATGCCCTTCAATAAACGCCGGTATTCGTCATCGCTGGCGGCAGAGCCCTGGAGAAAGGTCATCAGATCTTGCCGCCGCCGGGGCGCCAAATCCTGCTCGCGCAGGGCGGTCATGCGCGGCGCATGGAGGCGGTAGTAACTAGGGCTAAGCACTGCCGCCTCGCCCTGCAGGAGGCTGGCGCTGGTGCCTTCGCCATTGCCGGCCACCCGCAGCACCCGCGGCGGCACCACAAAGGGCAGGCCGGCCTGGTGACGGGCGGCGGTGGCGGCGAGGTGATGGGGCCAGCTGGCATCCACTTCTGCGCGCTTTAAGGGATCCACCAGCATCGCCATACCGCCGCCGGCCATCCCCCCCAGCATGACAAAGCCATAAAAGGCCGAGCCATAGGCGGCGCGGGCGGTACTGATGAGATCGTCGACATAGGCATTGCTGACACCGGGGATAATCTGGCGCAAAGGCCCGGTAAAGAGGGCATGGGTTAAGGCGCCCAGGGCCTGAAGGTTGCCCGCTTGCAGGGCGCTGAGAATGCGCGGGAAGGCGGAAAGCAATTCCTCGCGGGCGGCGGCGGCGGCCTGCCAGTGGACCAGGAAGCGGGAGGTCACCAATTCCAAAACCGGGCCAACATTGCCGCTCATGCCACCGTGGAAAACCACCAGGCCCTGTTCGAGGGCCGTCTGCGCCTGCGGTGAAAGCTGCAGCAGCTCATAATCCGGCAGCAAACTGCCCGGGGCCAGGGCATCGGCCGCGGGATCCACCTTACCCCGCAGCACCTTCAAGCCCGGCCACAGGCCGCCGGAATCCTGCCAGCCACCGCCGGATCCGCCTAGCCACTCGCCGAGAATCGCCCGCGAGGCCACCACCTGGCGCTCGATCTCCTGCAAAGGCCCGCTCAACTGGGCGGTTTGGGAGGTGGCGCGCATGCACAGGGCTATCAGCGAACCCAAAAGATTGGTCGACACCGCCAGCCGTGAACCCTTGGGAATGCGCGCCACTTCGCTGGCCAGTTCTAAACCCCGACCGGGGCCGCAGAGAATGCGCAGCAGGTGGCTGAGTTCCTGGTCGGTGCCCTCAAGAGCCGCCGGCACCAAGCCGCTGGCCACCACCGCCGCTTTCAGCAGGCCCAGGTGATCACTGGCGAAATCGAAGACATCATTGAGGCGGCGGAGATCGGCGCTCTCGCCCAGGTCCACCGCGCTGAGGCGCAGCACCGGCTCATCGATGAGGCGCAACCAGCAGCGGATGGGCGGCTGCGGCGGCTGGCCCGCCTCGGCGGCAATATCGACAGACCAATTCACCACCGCCGCCGCCTGCGGCGCCTGCATGGCAAGAAAGAAAATATCCGACCAGCCGCTATGACTGAAATCCAGGCGCACCGCGGTGCGCTCTTGCAAAAGGGGGTACTGGCCGCTGAGGCTATCCAGCTGGGCTAAAGAAGGGTGCAGGGTAAGGGGATATTCCCACAGCGATCCGCAGCGAAACATCCAGCGATTGCCCGTATGCCGGCGCACCGCCATGCGCACCAATTCCGCCAATTCGGCGTACTGCAGGCCGTGGTAGGCGAGGGCCAATTCGCTGGCCAGGGCCTGGCCCAAACCCTGGCTGCGGGCTTCGCCCAGCAGGCCATCCAAGGCATCGCGATAACGCCGATCCAAGCGCTGCTGCCAGGCCTGCGGCGGGATCAACGGCGTCTGCGGCAGGCCCTCGTCGGCCTGCAGACGAAAGCGATAGAGGGCGGCCAACCAGGCACAGCAGCGCACCCGCTCAAAGCGGTTATCGCTGTGCCG
>REDX01000308.1 GCA_007695355.1 Planctomycetota bacterium | reverse complement strand
AGGTTCCAGCATCATCGTTTAGTCGCGGTTGATGGCACTGATATTGAATTGGCTTCCGATGATCGATTACGCAAACATTTTTCGGTGCGTTCGAATGGTCGAACTACAGCGGATGGCAAGCCGCCCCCCCATGCAGGGATGGTGGTGCTGCAAGATATTAGCCATGATCTTCCCATTGATTATTCCGTAACCACATCCAAACCCAATGAGCGCGAATGTTTGTTGAGCATGCTGGATCGCTTGAAGCCAGGTGACGTCGTTATTGCGGATAGAGGTTTCCCGTCCAAAGAAGTTTTTCATGCACTCGCTGATCGGAACATCGATTTTATTATGCGTATCCCCAAGAATACTCTCAAGGCCGTGGATACATTTCGTCAATCAGATGACGATGAGGCAGTCATCGAGATCGACACCGCCGACGCT
The DNA here is from genome assembly GCA_007695355.1 of Planctomycetota bacterium. Lineage (GTDB taxonomy): Bacteria > Planctomycetota > UBA11346 > UBA11346 > UBA11346 > REDP01. The sequence goes on along the minus strand of REDX01000308.1, from coordinate 5,104 downwards.
AAAGGCCGTAAAAACATCTACAAAAGGCCTATCACATTGCGGCTAATTCGCGATAAAAGTCCAAACGATTCCGGTGAGCCACGCATTCTAGCGACAACGCTCCTTGATGCCGAACGCTATCCCGCAGAGGATATTATCTTCTGTTACAGCCGTCGCTGGCGCATCGAAACTGCCTATCGAGAAATGAAGATTTATGCCGGGCTGGAGAATATTCAGGCGCGCACACGAGAAGGAGTTCTGCAAGAGATAGCCGCCTTAGTGGTTTTTCAAATACTCATTGGTGAGCTGGCAGGGCTGGTGCGCCATCATCACCCAAAAGAAACTGAGCCAGTACGCGTCGCCTGCTATAAGGCAAACCCCAAAAAAATGAGCGCACGAACACCAAAAAGCGAGCCCGATTACACGACCGTCACGGCTTGGGAGTGCCCGTACAATTTTAATCGACAACTCATGCGAACCTGTATGCAAGGCCTCATGAAACATGCCTTCGCGGAAGACTATAAGAGCGCGGCACGCAGCCTATCGATTTCCGTCATTTATTTATGGCGCCTGAAGCAAAAGCGACGAGAAGGCAGATCACAGAGCAGGAAACCCAAATCAGCGAACGCGAAGAATATAAACCAACGCCGCAGCGCTAAGAATAAACGCATACGGAATAACCCTGAAAATGCTTAATGCCATTGAGCCCCAGCTCGGCCCAAGCGCTGACAACCGCGGTTACCGTCGTCGCGCGGATCAACCGCGCTCGCGGGCGAATTACGCCGCCCAAGCCCAAGCCCAAGCTCAGGCCTGCGTCTCTCGTCTCTCGTCTCTCGTCTCTCGTCTCTCGCTTTTTGCCCAATCGCCCAATCGCCCAATCGCTGGTCGTTCTCACTGGTCCTTAAACGGGTGGACGCCGTAATTGACGTCGTGGTCGTCGCCGCTGCCTGTGGGTTCGATATGCACCACCACGTCGTTGATTTCGGGGATATGGCGGCGGATGCTGTCCTCTACCTGGTGGGCGATGCGGTGGCCAGCGGTGACGCTGAGGGTGCCGTCCACTTCCACATCCATATCCAGGGCGATGCGATGCGCCATTTGCCGGACGCGCAGGCGGTGGGGGTTTTCGGCGCCGGGGACGCTGAGTACCAGCTGGGCAATGCGTTCATAGATATGGGGGTCCTCCACCCCGTCCATGAGTTCCCGGGCTGCTTGGCGGTAAATGTCGATGGCTGATTTAAGAATCCATCCCGCGATCACCAGGGCGGTGAGGGCATCGAGGATGGGGGCATTCAAAGCAAAGCTCAGGCCCAGGCCCAAAAGCACCCCCAACGAGGTGACCACATCGTTGCGCATATTAATGGCGTTGGCCCGCAGCATGGAACTTTGCGTGCGTTTGGCCAAGGCGTACTGATTGAAGGCGAGGGCGATTTTGGCGAGAATGGAAATGATGGTGACCCATAGCGCCAAGATCCCCGGCATGCTCGGGGGCTCAGGGGCCAGGACCCGCGCCACCGCTGCCCAGGCGAGGTGGAAGCCGATCACGGCAATGATCAGGGCCAGTAATTTGGCCGCCACCGCCTCGGCGCGCAGGCGGCCAAAGGGGTAGCGCTCATCCGGTGGCCGCGCCGCAATGGGGGCAGCACACAGTAGGAGAATGCCCATGGCCACATCGGTGGCGGTGTCCACGCCATCGGAAATCACCGCCAGCGAACCGCTGAGGACGCCGGCGACAATCTTGACCACCGCCAGGGCGAGATTGCCCAGGGTGGCGATCCAGCCCGCTCGGCGGAGCAGGGCGAGGCGCTGTTGGCTGCAGGTTTCTGCCGCCGCGGGTGCTGCGGTCATGACGCCGAGGTGGTGCTGGGTTTATGGTTTTGCAGCCGCAAATACACTCGCAGGGCTTCGGTGACGCCCCAGGCCTGGGCATCGCAGCCCCGCTGCTGATGCGGCGCATTGCCGTCGACAATTTCCGGCAGGTGGCCCAGGCAGCCCCGCTCGAGCAGTTCATCGATGGAGCTGAGGTAGGCCCAGGCCGCCGCCAGGGCGTGGGGGTCATCGGGCCAGGTGGTCACCAGGGCCTCGCAGAAGCCGGGAAAGGGCCAGGTCCAGGCGGTGCCATTGTGATAGGCCGGCTTACGCTCGCGATCTTCGTCCCCCTGGTAGCGACCCTGGTAGGGGAACTGCGGATCATTGAGCAATTCGCCGCTGGCGCTGCGCACCGGAATCCCCGGCTGCACCCGCAGCGGGGCCAGGGAGCGCAGGGCGCCGGGAACCACCAGATACTCGGCGCAGGCACTCAGGGTGGAGCGGGCGTGGGCGCCTCCCAGGACACTGAGAGCGATGGGGATGGTGACATTGGAACGCAGCGCCGTATCGCGCACGGCCTTGCCTGCCGCCAGGCCCTTTTCGGCGATGAGACAGTCGGCCCACCAGCCCTGCTCCGGCAGCCAGAATAAGTGGTCCAGCTGAGCCGCGGCGCGATCGGCCAATTCCCCCCAGGGGCCGTGGCGGCTGGCGGGGAGATCCAGTCGCGCCAAATGGCGCAGCAGGCGCACCCACAGGGCCTGGATTTCCAAAGGATAGCCCCGGCGCGGGGTGCCGGCGGGGTAGTTGGTGTCCATCCAGGTAAAGTGGCTGGGACTCCACACCAGGGCGCTGCTGGGGTCCACACTGATGCCCCCGGCGGTGCCATCAAGATAGCCTACGGCGATGGAGCGCAGGACCTCGGCGAGGCTGCGGCCATGCCCCAAATCATCATCGTAAATGCCGTCGCCCAGCACCGTGGCCAGTTCCTCGGCGACGATGCCATACCATAGGGGGGCATCCACGGTATCGCGATTACCCACCTGGTTGCCGTGGATAATATTGGGCAGGGTGCCCTGCTCTTCAAAGCGGCCAAAGACCTGCAGCAGCTCGCGCACCGAATCGTGATGCCCGGCGGCGAGGTAGCCCCGGGCGCAGATGAGGGTGTCGCGTCCCCAATCCAAAAACCAGGGATAGCCAGCGATCACCGTCTTGCCATCATCCCGGCGCACCAGATAAGCGTTCAGGGCATGGCGCAGGCGCTCTTCAAGACCCAGGGATTGCTGGGCCAGGCGCGGCGCCGCGGGCATGGCCGGGGGGGCATCGCTGGGGAGTTCGGCGCTGGCGCAGAGGTGGACCGGCGGCGATGCGGCATCAAGACTGATACTCCAGTAACCAGGCGACCAGGCATCTCCGGCGTCGTGCTGGCCGCGGCTGGCCTCGACGCTGTGTTGGCAATGGCTCCACTCTTCTTCGGCCAGCCATTCTACGGCATCGGCGTGCAGACGCAGTTGCCGATCGGCGGCGGGGTGAAACAGACAGCCCTGGGCATTATGGCTGATATGTTTGCGAAAATGCGCCTCGGTGCCGGCATTGCGCAGGGTCTCGCCATGGAAGGAGCGGTCTTCTAAATCCGGTCGCAGCACCAGGCGACAGTCGCTTTCCCGGTGGCCGTTGCCACGCCACAGTTTGAGGCACAGGCTATTACTGCCCGGCGGCATCCAGGCCTGCAGGTGAATATCCAACCAGCTGCCACCGCCGCCGCCGGCGCGGAAGTGCCAATGTGAACTGCGGTGGTCATTGCTGAACTCGCGTAGGCTGCTGCCATTCAGCGGCGAGATAAAGCCATCAACTTCGGCCCATAAACGCAGCCGTTTAATAAAAACATGCCGATCCACCGGGTGGCCGGGGTGCAGATTGGCGGCCAGGGCGGCGTCGTATTTGCTGGAAATATGGCCAAAATCCACCGCCAGGCGCGCCATACCGCCGCGGCCATTGCTGAGCAGGGTCATGGCATCCACCGGGCGCAGACGGCCGGGCCAATTGTCGCCGCCGCTAAAGCGCAATTGGCCGCGGTGCTGGCAGTGGCCATCGTGGCAATGCAGTTCCAAAAGACCCTCGCTACGCGGCTGCGGCGGAATGCAGACATAGTGCTGCCCATCGGCCAATAACACACTTTCGCGGTGAAATTCCCCCTGCTGGTGGCTGAGACTGCAGCGGAAGGAATGGGGATGGCACACCAGCAGCCAATGGTGGCAGGGCACCAGGGTAATGCGCGGCTGATCGCTCACCTGCCAGCGGGTGAGGGCGGGGTAATGGTCACCCGCCATGGCCTGATCCAGGGCCGCAAGCAAATCCTTTCGCGCCAGGGCGCCGTCCACGTGGCGCAGGGCAGTAAGGAAACCCGCGGGATTATTGGCAAAGCGCTCGGCGATGTGCAGCGGGTCGGCGGGGCCAAAGTCGGCCAAATAAATATGCTCGGCCAGAGCCTGCATGGCGTAGGCGGCCTGACGCTGGTGCAAGCGCCGGGCGCTGCCGGCGCCGGTGTTCTCCCAGGGGCCGGTACTCAAACACAGCACCTGACCTGGTTGCAGATGCAGGGTGAGCTGATCCTTTTTGTTGTTTTGCGGCTGGTGCCTTTGCCCCGTCACCAGGTCAAAGGTGCAGGAGCTATAGGCACTGGGTAGGGGCCAGCTATGAGGGTGTTCGCCATCAAGGTTGGCCAGGACCACGATGCTGCTGCCATCGCGGCCCTGGCGTAGGAGGGCGTAGACCACGTGGTCCACCATCGAGAGTCGCCGCAGTTGCGCGTCTTCGGCAAAGCAGGGATGCTCGGTGAGGAGCTCGGTGAGCTGCCGCAGTTCGGCCACAATATCATTCTCGGCGCCCCAATTGAGACCGCGGCTATTGTGCACATTCAGCTGTTCGTCCGCCAGCCATTCCACCCCGGCGGTAAAACCAAAGCCCCCCGCCACCGCGGTGAGGGCGCAGAGGCGGTTGCGCAGGAGGGACCACATTCGTGCCTGCTGACGATCCGTGAAGCGCGCCGCCAGACGCTGGTTATCATGGGTCTCGCTATAATGCACCAAAAGCCCCACCTGCTGGCTGGCCTGGATGCAGTGGTCGAGATAGGGCCCCACTTCGTGCGGGGCATAGTTTTGAAAGAGCTCCGAATAGGCCCAGTGCATGCCGCCACCCTGCAGCAAATTGGCGGTGTCTTGCCAGCCCCCGCCCAGCCCTTCAAGGTGAAATAAGGTGTCGGGGAAGAGGCTGCGCACCTGTTGGATAATGCGCCGCCAGGCAGGCACCGGCACCATAT
>REDX01000307.1 GCA_007695355.1 Planctomycetota bacterium | reverse complement strand
TGTCATCTGGCAATGAACACGACCCGGAAAAACCGGCAGCGCTGCCCAGGGACCACCGCCAGAGTCTGGTTAGTATGACTCCTGTTGACGCGGCCCAGTCACCTTGCCGTGTCCATGATCTGCCGAGCGGTCGTGCTTTCGGCAGGAATCCCCGAGCCCAACAAGCGGAGGCCCCATGTCCAAAACCCGAGCCCATCGCCGCGCCAGCGGCGACTAATGATCAAGAGGTTCATGTCGTAACCCGACTATTAACCTTAAAGTCTCTGAAGTCATGGTCCTGCAAGCACCCTGTGCCACGTGGTACCTTGGTGGTAGCGCGAAAATCCTCATCCTAGTTGAGGTCTGTATGCCCTACTCAGCATAAGTTTTCCCGGCGGGTTAGCGGCATTGCGACTTCTTTAATGAATCCATGGGAGAGTGCACTAGGAAGGTGGTTGTTGATCCAAGGCAATTGGTATTGCTAATCTTCGCAGGGGGTCAGGTACGATCCAGTAAATGATAAGCGCAGGTTTTCGCCCTCAAGAGCGGCCTTTTGCATGACCAACGCAATGGCTCATATGCTTGCTTGCGGATATTCTCAGACTTATGATAACACAAACATGCCGCTGCCCCCAGACCTCAAACACCAACTGCGGACTATTCGCCGTGATGGCAATGGCGGCTGGGGGCCGGAAACCCAGGGCAAAGCGCCGCATAAGCCGATTATGCTGTTGGCGGTTTTAGATCTGTATGAGGCTGGTCATCTGCAGCAGAATCTCATCCCCTATGATGAGGTATTACTGGAGGCTTTTGACCATTATTGGCAGCGCTGCAGCCCAGGCCGGCCCACCAATCCGCTGCAGCCGTTTTGGTATTTAAAGGCCTCACCATTCTGGCGGCACCAGGCCAAACCGGGTTTTCAGCAGGCCCTGCAGGCCTTGGTAACGGCCAAGGCCAAAGTCCCCACGCGCACGGTCATTGCTGCTCAGGTTGCCGGCGCGGTACTCGACGAGACGCTCTATGCGGCAGCCATGGACCCCGTAGGCCGCGAGGAACTGCGACAAGCCATCATTGCCGCGCACTTTGGCGCCGAACTGCGCGAGGCCCTGGCCCATCAGCACCGGGTGGTGGTGGACTCGTTTGCCTGCGCCCAGGCCCTGCGTCAGCAGGCAGCCCAAGAGCTGCACGATCTTTTCCACGGTACTGGCGCTCTGGACAGCGCCTTTATGGCGGAAAGCCGCAATCTCGCCTTCCGCCGGGTGGTAGTGGACGCCTACGCCCACCACTGCGCCGTCTGCGGCGCCACCATCCGCACCCCCAGCGGCCGCAGCGCCGCCGAAGCCGCCCACATCGTCCCCTTTTCCCGCTGCCACAATAACGACCCCCGCAACGGTCTTGCCTTATGCCCACTCCACCACTGGGCCTTTGACCAAGGCATGCTCTGCATCGACGATGACCACCGCATTACCATCCATCCCTACGCCCGCGCCTTCCCCGCCGACCAGGGCTTTATCGCCCTGCACCGCCAAGCCATGCGCCTGCCCAATGACCCCCGCTACCTCCCTGCCGCCCAGGCCCTGGCCTGGCACCGCAAGGAAATCTTTGCCAAGGCGGGGTAGACTAGCGGCAGGCTTTAGCAAGGACTGGGGCCCCATTCCAATGATTCCGAATATGGCTGCCATGCTGAGCATCGGGTTCGCATGTCAGACGGTGCTCAACCGCTAGCGCTGATGGGCATGAGGGGCGGCGCCACGGTGTTTTGCTGCCGAAAGCCCCACCGGCGCCGGGCGCTTACTGGGCCTATTCACCGCACGGCCAGAGCCCTCCGGGAACACTGGGAAAAGCTTGTCAGAAAGCACCCCTTGGCTCCTCTCTATTATCATGCAGGGGGGGACAGGCCATGGATGAGCTTAACGCCAATGACGCAACCGACATCTTCTGTGACCTCCTTACCCATTCCTGCATGAACTAACCTTCGTTAACAAGGATTTCTGTCATGAGCACCTATGATGCCGATTACGAATTTGACTTGGATGTTGATCTCCCTGATGAGGCCCTGCGTGCTAATCCTGAGCCGCGTTGTCAGGTTGCCATTGTGCTGGATGTAAGCGCCTCTATGGCGGGCGAACCCTTGGCCGCGCTGCAGGATGGCCTTGCCCTGCTGTTGGATGAGATCCGCAACGATCCCCTTGCTCGCCAGCGCTGTGAAATCGCCATTATCACCTTTGGTGGTTCGGTGAAGGTGGTACAAGATTTTGCCACCTGTGATAATATAGACCTCCCCCGTCTCAGCGCCCAAGGCAATACGCCCATGGGTGCCGGCATTGCTGCTGGCTTGGATGCCCTCACCGAGCGGCGACGCATCCTGCGGCAAAATGGTATTGAGCGCTATCGGCCCTGGCTTTTCCTGATTACTGACGGCATGGCCACCGATGATATCGCCCAGTCTGCGCGCCGCCTTCGCGAAGCGGCAGAGGATGGTCGCTTGGTCTGCTTTGGCGTGGGGATCAACGATGCGGACATGGAGCGTCTGAGTGAAATCATGCCCACACCGCCAAAAAAACTGCGTGGTCTAGCCTTTAGTGAACTCTTTGCTTGGCTGAGTGCCTCCATGCGTTCGGTCAGTCGTTCGCAGGTGGGGGAACAAGTGCGCCTGCCGGCCATTGGATGGGAAGTGGTATGACGGTATGCTGGCAGTGGGGCAGTGGTTTGGCCCAGGGCGTGCGTCATCGTCAGGATGGCCTGCCCTGCCAAGATCGTGTCCTGGCCATGCCCGTGGGCGACCAGGGCGTAGTATTGGCTGCCATTGATGGTGCAGGATCGGCCAGTCATGCAGAAGCCGGGGCCGAGGTGGTGCAATGGGCCCTAGAATGCTGCGCCGAGCGAACCGAGGTGTGCAGTGCCCAGATGCTTGAATCGTGGATTTATGCCGCCAATGCAGCACTGAATCTGCGAGCCCAAGAGCTGCAGGTGCCTGGGCAAGCACTGGCCTGCACGGTGGTGGTCAGCGCCCTGGGCCCCTGGGGGATGTGCGCGGCACAGGTTGGTGATGGCGTGGCCATCTATGACGATGGCAATGGTTGGCGTCCCTTGACCTGGCCCATGAACGGCGCCTATGCCAATGAGACCTGGTTTGTGGATGGCGAGAGTTTAGAGGGGCGACTGATGGTACTCAGCCGCACCGAGCAGCCTCTGCGGGCCATGGTAATGAGTGACGGCCTGGTCCAGCTTGCCCTACGCTATGCCACCCAAGAAGCCTACGCTCCCTTCCTTGATCCCGTGTGGTCAATCATCACCGGCCCGGGTGGTCCCCATCGTGGCCTCCATAGGGTCCTCCATGCGCGGCAAATTCAGGCCGCCACCGATGATGATCTCTCCATCGCGGTGGCGTGGCGGACAGGTGACTAATGCCTCGTCTGTGGATGGCTGAGGGGACAACCAAGCGTGAGGCCGAACTGGGTGCGGTTATCGGCGAGGGTGGGGAGGGGACCATCTCCACCCTCAAACATTATCCACACCTAGTGGTGAAATGCCTGCATCGGCCAGCGGTCTTCGACAGCGCCAGTAAACAACGAGCCCAGCGTTGGCGAGCCAAGGTGCGCGCCCTCTGCGCCCATGCTGCCACTCTGTCGGATTCCCTGGGTGATGTCTGCGGCATACCGCGCGCCCTAGTGGTGGATTCCCGTGGCTGCGCGCGCGGATTTACCATGCCCTTGCTAAAGGGCGTGCCGGTTCAGCGCTACACCAATCTTGAGGCTCGCTGGCTGGCTGACCCCACGGCAACTTGGGCCGACTGTGTCGCCATTGCCCGGGACATCGCTGCCCTCGTTGCCCGCATCCATGCCGCAGGATTTGTCATTGGCGACCTCAACGAATCGGCCTTTGTGGTTAACGCCGATGATCATTACCGGGTTAGTGCCGTTGACTGCGATAGCTGGCAATTCACCCATCTCGGCCGCCACCATCGCTGCGAAGTCGCCAAGCGGGAATACCTTGCTCCCGAATGCATCGACGCCTCCTTATCGACCCTTTTGCGGACTCCAGCCCACGATCACTTTTCTCTGGCCGTTCTGATTACGCAGTTATTAATTCAGCGCCATCCCTTCAGCTTGGGCAGTATAAACATTCTCGATAATATCCGTAATGGGGTTTCCATCTGCGACCGAGAGCCCCTGCCCGGTCAACTCCCACTCACCATCCTCCCCGCTGCTCTGCGCCGGGCAGTGAGCAAAGGCATTGGGCTTCATCCCAGGCAGCGACCAACGGCCGATGAGTGGGCGCTTTTGCTCAATGATCTCCATCAACGTTTGACCACCTGCCAGCGGGTACCCGAACATCGCTATCTTCCCGGTACTGGGACCTGTCCATGGTGCCAAGCCCTTAACGAACATCACATGGCCTGGTTTATTGGCGGCCGATCACACCTGCGCGGCAACCTCCTGAAAACGCCACTCAAGGGCTACCAACGGGCCATCGATCGCCTCATGCACCTGCGCAACTACCTATCAAGCGCTGAGCTCCCCCATCATCTACGCGCGCTGCACCAGGCAGTCGAGCCGGCCTTGGCAGCCGCCCACCGTTGGTCATTGACCATGGATGCTGAACGGCACCGCTGGCAGCAGGCGGTTGCGGAGCACCAGCGCCCCCTGCATGCGGCCCAAGAGAAACGCCGCAAGGCCGAGGAAGTGCTTCACGACTGGTGGCCTGAGCTCACCACGGCTCAGGCCCAAGAGCGCTGGCAGGCGGCCCTTGCCCAATTCCAGCAGCGCCTGCAACAGGCCACCACCCAGCGCTTTCGCCGCTGGATGGCGGTGGGGGCTGTGTTCGTCTGTGGTATGGTGGTAAGCCCGCTGTGTTTCGTCCTCCTGATACCAATAATCCTAGCGTGGCGACACTGGCCAACCCTGGATAAACGCCCATTTATCTACGCTGCGGCACGGATAACAGAACGCCACATCGAACAGCTTTCAGTGCTCAAACAATCCTTACCAGAGATGGGCCCGGAACCCGTTTGGGCCCCACCGCCCTGTCCCCTGGATGATGAGACCATAGGCTGCTTACGAGAAATAGGCCAACAGCTTGCGAGTGCCGAACAAGCCCTCGAGCGTCAATTGGCAACCCTTGCCGACCGCGACCGTGAGTGGCGCGAGCGCACGCAGGCGGCGAACAACGCGATCAAGCCATTTCTCTCGCTCAGCCTACGGTCTGCCCCACCCAACAAACAACGCACATTACTGCGCGCCCTTTGGTATCATGAACAGCGCATAGAGACCCATTTAGAGCCTATGCGCGGCCAGAAACCACCCGTGGTAGCCCTTAGAGATGGACAACGCCACTTAGCGTGGCTGCAAGACCGTCGAGCTCAGGTCGACGCATTACTGGCGCATATCGATTCCTGCCCAACCACTGCGGCAGATGTCTCACAACCCCAGGTGGCTTAGCATACCCATCGGACAGCGAGTTTTTTCTTAGCACTCGCTCATGGGACGATGTTGAGAATTGCTCGCCCCTCACTCATTGCGCAGACGGGCCGCAAGAAGGCCGCTGGCGGACAACTCCTGAAAATCCTGAATTGAATTCCTGATTATCGGGAATGTTTC
>REDX01000297.1 GCA_007695355.1 Planctomycetota bacterium | reverse complement strand
ACCGCGCCCGCGAAGCGGGCCATCCTCTTCCAGGGTCCTTAGCTTCCCGCCATTGGGTAATTACACCTAGGGGCCCAGGAGCCGACCCAGGACGCGCTCCCATCCCCAAGCCGTGCCAAAGCGATTGCCGCGACCACAAAAAAACGCCGGCGCGGATGGCTATCCGCGCCGGCGTCTTCAGCATGAGATCATCAATTAGCAGTAGCGGTTGAAGATATTTTCGAGGTACTCCTGGCGGCCGCTCTCCATGGGATCGGGGTTGCCCTTCTTGAGGATGTACTTCTGCAGGCTTTCAAAGTCGGCCTTGCCGCTTTCCACCTGCTTGCCGATGCCCTTGTCGAAGCTGCGGTAGCGCCGCTTGAGGTTGTCCTCAAAGACGCCATCGCTCAGCATTTGACCAGCAATGCGGAAGGCGCGGGCCACCGTATCGATGGCGCCAATGTGGGCGTGGAAGTAGTCTTCCACGTCCACCGAATCCCGGCGCAGCTTGGCGTCGAAATTGAGGCCGCCAGAGCCGAGGCCGCCATTTTTGATAATGATGTAGGCGGCATGGGCCCATTCTTTGACATCATTGGGGAACTGGTCCGTATCCCAGCCATTGGTCCAGTCGCCGCGGTTGGCATCGATGGAGCCGAGGGCGCCATTGACCCGGGCGTATTCCAGTTCGTGGGGGAAATCGTGGCCGGCGAGGGTGGCGTGGTTGGCCTCGATATTGAGCTTAAAATGCTTCTCAAGCTTGTACTTGCGCAGGAAGGCGAGGACCGTGGCGCTATCGAAGTCGTACTGGTGCTTGGTTGGCTCGCAGGGCTTGGGCTCAATCAGGAATTGGCCCTTATAGCCGATCTTCTTGGCGTAATCGACGGCCATCTGGAAGAAGGCGGCGGCGTGGTCGGCCTCGCGGCCCATATCGGTATTCAGCAGGGTAATGTAGCCTTCGCGGCCGCCCCAGAAGACGTAGTTCTCACCGCCCAATTCCAGGCTGACGTCCAGCATTTCCTTCACCGAATTGGCGCAGTAAGCGAAAATGTCGGCCGAGGGGTTGGTGCTGGCGCCCTGGGTGAAGCGGGGATGGGAGAACATATTGGCGGTGCCCCAAAGCAGCTTAATGCCGGTCTGCTTCTGCAGCTTCTTAAAGCGCTTGGCCACCTTCCAGAGATTGGCGTTGGTTACTTTGACATCCTTGCCTTCGGGGGCGACATCGCGGTCGTGGAAGCAGTAGAAATCAAGGCCCAGCTTGCTCACGAAGTCGAAGACCACATCGGCGCGCTTAATCGCCATCTCCAGCGAATCGCTGCCGTCTTCCCAGGGGCGGACCAGGGTGCCGGGGCCAAAGGGGTCGGCACCGGTGCCGCGGAAGGTGTGCCAATAGCAAACGGCAAAGCGGCACCACTCGCGCAGGGTTTTCCCGGCCACCTTATGGGCGGGGTCGTACCAGCGATAGGCGAAGGGATTATCCGATTCCGGGCCTTCGTAGCGAATGGCAGGAATATGGTCGAAATAGGGGGTAAGGCTCATGGGTGCTCCGAGGAGGGGATCGTAAAAGTGCCAAGCATGTGCCGCAGATTGAAGGGTCTGCTGGTGCAGGTTGGCTGTGGGGTAGTGTCATTGGCAGAATAGTGTAGTGACCTCGGCGGTCTGCCAAGGAGGGACTGCGCGAGCATCCACGGCCTGTAGGGCGCCCCTGTCGCGGAGAACCGGCAGTGGCACGAGCGCAGGTCAGCAGTAAACTGCGGATCAAGGCTGCGTTGCATCAATCGCGGCCGTAGCGAGGTGGCAAATGGCAGTTAACTATATGGACCTACCCCCAGGTCGTGATATTCCCTATACCCTCAATGTGGTGATTGAGATCCCCCGCGGCTCAGTGAATAAGTATGAGTACGATAAGGACCTGAATATTTTCCGCCTTGATCGCACGCTGTTTAGTCCGGTGCACTATCCAGGTGACTATGGCTTTATTCCGCAGAGTCATGCTGAGGACGGCGACCCCTTGGATGCCATTGTGATTATGGATCAGCCAACTTTCCCCGGCTGTTTGATGGAAGTGCGCCCGTTAGGGGTGCTGATTATGCGTGATGATATGGGTCTCGATCACAAGCTCCTCTGTGTCCCGGTGACCGACCCGCGCACCCGTGACGTCCATGGCCTGCAACATCTCTCCACCCACCAGCTCAAAGAAATCGACTACTTCTTCAATATCTATAAAGAGTTAGAGGGGAAGAAATCGGACACCTATGGCTGGGAAGACCGGGTGGTGGCCTACCAAGTCATCGAGCAGTGCCTGCAGCGCTACAAAGACCTTAAAGCCGGGTACATTAACCGGCAGAGTGAAATCACCGAACTTGGGCGCAAGACCCTGGGATTAGAAGAGTATCAGCCACAGATACCGCGCACGCGGGTCCCCTTTGGTGATGAGTGAATCGGGTCAAACCCTTCGATCTGCATCTTCTAAGGACAGCGCTACCAGCGATTCGGCAAGCAAAGGATCATTCATGACCCCTCGATCAAGGTTCCCTTGCCTGGTGTTAAAGGTCATTGGGGTGGGGCTTCCCGTATAGGGCGAGGCGTCTCTGTCGTAGTGAATTAAGGCTGATTCGGCAGGCCCTATTAAGTTAAGCCTTTTGCATAAAACAGTTTACATTTCCTTGGGCCTGCCTTCAGGACTTTCTGTGATGCTTGCCAGTAATCGTTTTTTTCTTGTTGGGCCTTGCCCGCTTTCCCATACGCCAGCACTTTGGCAAAGTGGATAGTTACCCTTGTAGCAAAATCCGAGGTGCAGGCTTGCCCTTGGCCCCAATCGCTCACGATGCGCCCATGACTCAAAGCCAGGATCCCCAGGACGAGCCCGTTGCCGATAATGAGGCTGCCCATGTCTCTGATCCCAAGCCGCAGCCAGCGCGCCGCGACGACGTTGAATCAGCGGTCCTTGATGGCCCTGATGACGGCGAGCCAGTGGAAGCGGATGTGCGGCCCAGTCACCCCTTGGCCTGGGTGGTAGCAATTGGCTTTGCCTTACTGATCGCCGGCTTAGCGCCGCTGATTCAGCGTAGTTCTGGCATTCAGCCCTTTGGCAGTTCTTATCTACCCACCCTGCCGCTGATTCTCATGGCCATTTTTGCCATGATTTGGAATCCGGCGATGAATTTCCTGCGTTTGCCTATTTTGCTTATGCGCGGACGTAATCTTCTCTTGGTTGGGGCCTTTACCTACCTCGTGGCCGGAGTGGCGATGACTGGCGCTGCTGGCAATTGGTCGCGCAGTCTACTCACTGCCGATCAAGTTCAGCGAAATCGCAACCTCAATCCGGCGATGACCGGGGTTGAGGATAATGCGCGGAATTTCTATGGATTCTTTGTGAAAGAGCAGCAGGAGGGTAATTACGCGGGGACCATTCCGCGCGACGATGAGGGGCGTCCGCTGGTGCGTCGCAGTCAGTGGTCACTGCCCTCTACGGCAGCTGCTTACGATGCTGGTGATGAAGCCACCCAAGCCCTGATCATGGGTCTGCGCAATCCTAGCAATCAACCGCTGGGGAGCTTCTTTACGCCTCTGCCAGATGGTGCAGATGGCTTCGCATCGCCTTTTGATAAGGCCTCAGGCGCTCTCAGTAATTCCTTCCCGATTATTATTTTCGGCATCCTCCTGATGATGGGTGTGGTCGCCGTAACTGCTCGGCAGTGGACGCACAATGAGCGCTTGCAGCATCCCTTGGTGCAGGTCCCCGTAGCCTTGGCGGAAGGTTCGCTTTTACGCAATCGCGCCTTCCAGATGACACTTTTGGCGATGATGGCATTCTGGTTCTATCAGATAGCAGAGTCCTACAGTTGGCATCCCTTACCGGCCATACGCACTGCTCCCTTGGTCAATATGCCGGATTTTTATAAGCTTTTTGGTATGGATTCCGCCGGTGGTTGGCCGCGAACCATTATGACCAATTTCTGGGGTTCGATCAGTATTTACCCCTTTGCCATTGGCATTGCATTTCTGCTTGCCATTGACGTCGGCTTTTCGGTTTGGGGCGGCTTCTTCTTCGGCGTTATGGTGGTTGGATGGCTCTACAATTTTGGTCTGAATGTCAACTTTGACAGCCATGGCCGTCTGGCCGGTGGTGGCGCCACCCTTGCCATGGCGATGGTCATTCTCTGGCTTGGCCGCCTTCATTATTGGCGATTGATAAAAGCAGCCTTTCTGATGAAGGGCAACCCCGGTGATCCCCTCGGCGTCCTCGGCCTGCGGGTTCTCCTGATTGGTGCGGCTGGCCTGATTATGGTGCTGCACTTTCATTTCGACGCATTCTGGCCGGCCTTGCTGGCGGTTCTCCTAATCCTTGCCTTTGTGCTGGTGATTGCCCGTGTGATTGCGGAAAGTGGACTCGCCTGTTTCCAGGCCGCTCATACCCTAGGCGCAGTTACCCTAGGCTTGGGGCTACCTTTGGCCCTGCCCCTCAATGGCATGGTGGCCATGCTGTGGATGAGCACCGTTATGGTGGAAGACACCCGCAGCAATCTCACTGGTTACGCGGTGCAAAGTGCGGCCATGGCAGAACGGGCCAAGCAGCCGCCGCGGCTGATGTTTGTCATTGCCACCGTGGTGGTGATTATTGCGGCGGTTGTTGCCGTCTTTGCTCACTTGCTGACCACTTGGACCTCTGGTGGTGGCGGCATGGCCGGACATACCTTCTCCATGGAAGGCGTCGTCCGTCAGGTCACCAATCCTTCGCGCGATTTATTCCTTGGTCTCAGCCTTGAACAGCGTTCTATCTTTGCTGGTGGCATCCTGGTTTTCGGAGTGGTGGCCTTGCGCCGTTTTTGGTACGGCTGTCCTCTCCACCCCATCGGTTTGGTGGTGGCCACGAGTTGGCCGATCTTCCTGGTTTGGGGAAGTCTGATGATTGGTTGGATTGCCAAGGTGCTGGTACTGCGCTACGGCGGGTCTCATCTTTATAAAAATCTCAAGCCGGTGGCGATCGCCCTCATTCTCGGCGATGTCCTTGGCTTTGGCATGCAGATGATCATTCAGCTGAGCATTGGCGGAGTTGAACCTTGGCGCATGTGGCCCTAGTGCCTTGTCCACTAAATTACCACCAGAATTCTTTGCGGCGCAGGGGGGCATCTGCCGCGTTGCGAAAAGCTCGAAACAGCGCTGCTATTCCGTCGCTTTCCGCGCCTTGCAGTTACCCTACGGCGCTGCGAATCTCTCAAGGTGTTTAATGGACAGGACATTCGTGCCCTGTCTGCACAATAAGATTTTCGAGGCGATGTCCTAGGCCAATCGACTGACCACCGACAATCAGCTAAACTCAGCGTGAGCCGACCACTGGGCTTGGCTTTTCTCCGCTCCCTAGCCGAGCGACGGCTTGGGCATCAAAAAAAAGAACCCTCCGCCTGTGCCGTATCCAGCGGCTGACCCTGAATCCTTGCGATTCAGGTGGGGGCCTCCCCGCGCGCGGCATGGCCGGCATCGGGCGTCAGCCCCCTGATTTAGAGAAAGGCCAGGGGCGTGCGGCCGGAACTCGAACACTGCAGAAGGTTTTTGGATTATATAGCGTCTTTGGCTTTGGAGAAGGGCCGACCTGGGAGGGGTGCTAGGTCTGCATGGCTGAATGAGAAATGTTCCCTTC
>REDX01000275.1 GCA_007695355.1 Planctomycetota bacterium | reverse complement strand
CTTGCTGCCCTTGCTTTTCACTGTGTCCAGCGCGTCCTGTAGTTGGTTTTTCATGATCCGCGCAATGCCATCGATCTCCGCTTGATCGAGGGTGTGCTGCTGCAGGAGTTTCTTGGTGTAGATCGCCGAGGGCCGTGGGTGATTCGCGATCAGCGCGTACATGGTGGGCTGGGTGTAGTTGGGCTCGTCGGTTTCATTATGGCCGTGGCGGCGGTAGCAAACCAGATCAATGAAGACATCGGTGCCAAAGGTTTGGCGGTACTCCATGGCCAGGCGGCAGACGTGGTACACCCCCTCTGCGTCATCACCATTGACGTGGAAGACGGGCGCGTCAAACATCTTTGCGATATCGGTGCAGTAGCGGGTAGAGCGGGCATCGGCGGGTAGGGTGGTAAAACCGATCTGATTGTTGAGAACGATGTGCACGGTACCACCGGTGCCGTAGCCTTCGAGCCGGGACATTTGGATGGTCTCCATGACCAGTCCCTGGCCGGCGAATGCGGCGTCGCCGTGGATCAGCACTGGCACCACTTTTTTGCGTTCACCGGCGTCCTCAAGCTGCCGTTGCTTGCCGCGAACCCGGCCTTCAACCACCGGATTGACCGCTTCCAAATGCGAGGGATTGGCGGTTAAGGTTAAATGGATACCGAAGCCCTTGGCCGTGGTGTGATGGGAAGAGAAGCCCATGTGGTATTTAACGTCCCCATCACCTTCCTCGCCGGCGATTTCCAGGTTGCCCTCGAATTCCGCAAAGACCTCTTCGTAGCTCTTATTGAGGATATTGCAGAGTACATTAAGCCGGCCGCGGTGGGCCATGCCAAAGACGAATTCCTTCACGCCCATGCTGGCACCCTGTTCGATAATCGCATCCAAGCCGGGGATGAGCGTCTCGCCGCCTTCGAGGGAGAATCGCTTTTGTCCCAAAAATTTGGTATGGATAAAGGTTTCCAGTTGTTCGGCCTGGCAAATTTTATAGAGGATGCGCGAGCGATCTTCCCGGGTCAGCTGGGGCCGATTGCGGATGGGTTCAATGCGCGATTTCACCCAATCACGCACACCGGGATCTTGAATGTGCAGGTATTCAACGCCAACGGTGCCGCAGTAGGTGGCTTGCAGATGCTCGATAATCTCACTAAGCTTGGCCCGTTCCCCCATGCCGGCGATGGAGGCGCTAGCAAATTCGCCGCTCAAATGCCGCTCTTCCAAACCAAAGCGCGGGAGTTCTAGCAGGGGATTATGCTTATCGATATCGCGGCCCAGGGGATCGAAATTGCAGATCGTATGGCCCAGGTCGCGGTAGGCATAGATTAACGAGTCAACCTGCTGCTGGCGCCGCCTGCCTGGTTTGCCTTGGCCGGAGGCCCGCGGTTGCGGTTTTCCGGCATTATCGCCATCTTCATCTTCTTCCTCCTCAAAGCGCTCAAGGCCGAGGCGCATGCCGGCGAAGAAGGCCTGCCATTCTGGGGACACCGATTGCGGATCGGCTTCCCATGAGGCCAAAAGATCTTCGATAATCGCACTATTGCCGGCGTGGATGAATTGGGCGGATGGGCTAATCATGGGGCCTCCCTCGATGAGGAGCGAAACGGAAAATATCTATATGTGCGACCATTTGTGCGGGCTTGACGTCTTCGCCAGCCAAAGGCTGGATCTGCCACCCTTTGCCAAGGGATCATCTGGTCGGGACCCATATTGAGGGGCCGAACTCAGTCCGGCAAGTATCCCTTGCCCCGTCGCTGGGTTTCCGCACAATCGATTGTGCGATGGCAACTAATCTCGATGTCGATACCCAGTTGATTGAGCAGCTCATGCGCCTGGGTGGCTTTAAGTCTAAGCGTGAGGCGGTGGATGCTGCCGTCGCCGAAGCCTTGGCTTGGCGTCGGCAGCTGAAATCATGTGAGTTCCTTGGTACCATCGATTTTCGTCCGGCTCCCCTTCCGGTTTCGGGCAGCGGCCCCTCCTTACCCGCCTGATGCCGTCTTCCGCAAGGCCTTAAACAATGCCCCATGTAGCCCTGCTGCCGGATCTTGATATTCTGCGCCGTGCCTTTGATCGCCGGGACCCGGATCCCTTGGTGGTGCATCAGGTGGTGCAGGCGGTGGACCAGCGACGGCTTTTTGTGGTGGGCTGGGTGCGGCAGAGTTTGATTAGTCGCGCTGCTGAAGTGAGCCAAGCCGAGCGCCTGGCGCGGGCCTTAGCGGCCTTCCCCGATTTGCCCATTAGCAGCGCTGATCATGTTGCCGCGGCATTTTTGAGCCAGCGCTTGCGCCGGCGCTCGGTGCTGGTGCAGCCAGCCCAGGCCCTCTTCTGGGTGATGGCCGAGCGCATCCAGGCCTGTATTTGGAGCCAGGATCAACGCTGGCACGCCCTGCACGCCCAGGGCTGCCCGGTGGTGAGCAGCCCCCAGTGGCGCGAGTCCTAGTGCCCCATTATTTCAGGACAGTATTTTAGTCATTGCCGCGGAGCAGCGAGGCTTTGTCCGGCACCTTGCCTGATTCTGGGCCCTTTTCGTCTTCGTCTGGGGCATCTTCCATGCCGTTCATGCCATAATAGGGCAGGAAATGGGCCACCACTAAGATCGCCAGGACCATAATCATTGGTCCGATGACAAAGCCCTTGGCACCAAAGGTCATAAGCCCGCCGGCGAGGCCGAGGAAAAGGAGAAATGATAGCCAAATGCCGGAGGCCTCATCCAGGCGCAGGCCGACATGGGCGCGAATCCAGCTGAGAGCGAGGGAGCCAGCGAAAGAGGCGCCGGCCATAATCATAGCGGCACCGATTTGTCCTGAAGTCCAGAGAATGAGCACCAGCGGTAGCCACACCATGGTGGTGCCAACTGCCGGCACTAACGCGAGGAAGGTGGCAAAGACAATGACCGGTACCAAGGGCAGGCCGATGAAAAACCAAGCCAAACCGCCGAGCAGGATGCCACGCAGTAAGGCAAAGGCGATGGTGTCGGAGAGGAGGCGGGTAACAACGCTGCGGTGCCGGCGTGCCACCGCGGCCATTTGCTCGTCATTAAGCGGGGTGTAGCCGAGTATGAAGCGGGCGGCAAGGGCACCCTGGGCGTAACAATTGGGCAAAATAATGAGGGCCAGGGCGAGGTGAACGAGGAGGCTGCCGGTGCCGCGAAACAAGAAGCTCAGAAAAGTCGGGCCGAGATCTGAAGCCTCGGTGAGGGCCTCTTCCAGCCAACCACGCATGGCATTGGCGTCGATGGGCAAGCCGGGATAGAGACGGCTAATGCTGTGCAATTGCCGCTCGAAGGCCTGGAAAAGGGCGGCCATGCGTTCGCCATCGCGCAAGGCAATGCCGATAATCACCTCAATGGCTTGGCCAATGCCTCCAACCGTGGAAAGAATCATGGCAAAAATTGGTGCGAAAATGATGACGACTAAGCTGAGGGTGGCGAGAATGCCGCTGATCTGTTGTCGAAGCAATTGGCGCATGCTGGGAAAGCTACGGCGGAGGAGGCGATCCCAGGGCTCAAACAGAAGGGGCCCAGTCAGGGCCGCCAAAGAGATGGCGAGGAAGATGGGATCGCGCAGGGGCGCCAGTAACATGAGCACCAGCAGCAGGCTGGCGCCGGCCAATCCCAGCAGCAGGGCATGGGGCAGCCAGCGCTGGAGAAATTCTCGGGGTTGCGAGGGGTCAAGCTGGGGGGGAGTCATAGTGGGCTTGAGTCTGCGGCGGATTAGTCTAAATGCCAGACCGCTGAATGGTCAGCTCCAGGCCATGGCCAATAGCCATTACCTCAAGCCTTCCTGCCCGCAGCTGCTCGGCATGGGCCCGGAGTCCCTGACGGGAGGGGGCTGGCTTAGCGGCCGTGGCGTAAGCGCTCGGCGAGATGATTATCGAGCATCGAGTTGGCCTCGATGGCGCGGGCGGTTTCCTCAAGGTCGTATTCGACGCGGCGGAATATCACCCGTTGGTTGCCGGGCTCGTCATCCAAGAGGACATAGCTGGCGCGGATATCGCCGTCGCGGGGCTGGCCCACCGAGCCGATATTGATCAGCGCCTTTTCGCCCTGATCAATAAAATAGGTATTGGCAAATAATTCGCCGGGCCGGGTGAAAGTAAGATCTTCAAGAAACACGCCAGGGACATGGGTGTGGCCGACAAAGCAGATATGGGGGATAAGGCTGAAAATCTCCTGCATCTTTCCCACATTGCGCACATCCCGAGGCATCACGTATTCGCGGGTGGGCTGCCGCGGAGAGGCGTGGGCAAAGAGAAAATTTCCCGTCTTGGCCTGAATCTTCAAGTTTTTGAGCACTGCTTCGCGGCGTGCCACCACCTCTGGGCCGCCATCGTGTTTAATGTGCTCGCGGGTCCAATCGATGGCACGGCGGGCCCGCGGATTAAAATTATCTGCGCCGTAGAGCAAGGCCTCTTCGTGGTTGCCCATGAGCACCGCCCCGCAACGCTGGACTAAGTCAAGGCACTCCCCTGGGAAAGGGCCATAGCCCACTACGTCACCAAGGCAAATAATGCGCTTAGCGCCAGAATTCTCCATATCGGCAATGACTGCCTTGAGGGCGGCTAGGTTGCCGTGGATATCAGAGATAAGGCCTTGGATCATGGTGCGGGCGAGAAACTCGTTAGAGGTGAGGGCCTCAAGTATTTGCCAGCGCAAGCCCGAAAAGGCAGCGCCCGCTCAAGACCGATGTCGCACCATGGACGGCGGCAGCCGTTGGTCAATGGCGGCGCTGATGGTTTGCCCGGCGGGTGGGTGAATCGGGGTACGGCCCGCTTCCCCTGGTTTAGCCTCGGCTGGTTCCGTTGCTTGCGGGCCCCAGGTCAGTGGTGAGGATGATTTCTATGAGCATCCCCGAGACCCCCAGCGCCGCCCTTGCCCCCCACGCCTGCAGCTTGCTGCGCTGCTTTCTCCAGCGCGGGGCCATCCGCTTTGGCGACTTTACCCTCAAAAGCGGCCGCAAGAGTCCCTATTTCATTAATACCGGCTGCCTCCATCAGGGCGGTGATCTCGCCACCTTCGGCGCCGCCTATGCCGAAGGCATTATCGCCCTGAGCCCTAGCGACCCGGTGGATGTCGTCTTTGGCCCCGCCTATAAGGGCATCCCCCTGGCGCTAGCGGCCGCTCAGGCCCTGGAATCTCGACTCGGCCAGCCGGTGGGCTGGGCCTATGACCGCAAGGAAGCCAAGGACCACGGCGATGGCGGCAGTTTTGTCGGTGCCCCTCTGGCCCCCGGTACCCGGGTGGTGGTGGTCGACGATGTCCTCACCGCGGGCACCGCCCTGCGCGAAACCCTGGCCAAGCTACAACCCCTCGGCGTTACCATTGTCGGCGCCGTGGTGGCGGTGGATCGCCAGGAAGCGGGGGCCCACAGCGCCTCGGCCCGCCAAGAAATAGCCGCTGACTTCGGCCTGCCAATCCAAGCGCTGATGACCATCCGCCAGGTGGTGGACCAACTCGCCGCCGGCGCCATCACCGACATCCCCCCCCTAAACCCCGAACTCCTGCACCGCATCCGCAGCCACCTCCGCAACTAAGCGGCATAGGCATTTTTTTAATAGGGACATGCAAAATTAAAATGGACTATGCGTTTTTCCAGCATAGGATTCACCCATGCGCCAAGCCCGTGAACGCCAATTCGATCCCGCTGCCCCACCCTGG
>REDX01000305.1 GCA_007695355.1 Planctomycetota bacterium | reverse complement strand
GTCTCGGCAACGAAGCTCAGACTCGGGTTATCCCTAATCCACCACCATCGTTCCAAAGCGCGGCGGCTAAAAGCGCCCCCACCGAACAGCTCTCCACAGGTAGTTCCAGCAAGCGAATGGCGGTACCCTCTCAACAAGATTCTCATAGTAGCAACCGCAAACCTAGCATTAAACCACCCTCTAAGCCCACACAGTCACCCAGTGGCAAAGAGCGACATCTCAACAAAGCTAAGCCGCCCTCACTTTCCCAACGGCGGACCCATCAGCTCAAAGAGCTCAATGATCTGGGCAGCACCGAACCCCATCTCAAAAAATACCGCAACGAGGGAGGCAACGGTGGATCACGTCTTTTACGCTTTATCGTCGGTCTCTTCCTGGCTCTCTTCAGCCTGCTGATTATAGCGGTGGTGCTCGTGCTTTTTGTACCCCAAGTCAATGAAATGGTGGTGCCCTACCTGCCGGAGGGTCTGCGCCAAACAATTGAACACGCACCCACCAACCAACCGCCGACTGAAGTTTTACCTGGGCCCAGCATACCAGAGACCTCACTCCCGCCGGCTGAGGGCAACCAGGGCGTTGATGAGGCTGCGCCTAGCGAAACCCCCTAGGCATTGAGTGCCCGCTATGGCTCGCCCCCCTCGATCTCGCCAACCAATCAAAGATGCTGCCCTGAAGCTTTTTGTCGAACGCGGTATTCATGCCACCGGCATCCGCGACATCGCTGGCGCTGCCGGCTGCTCGGAAGCGGCCCTTTACCGCCATTGGGACAATAAAGACGACCTTATCACCAGCCTCTTCCGCGAACATGTCACCGAGGTGGTGACCATCCTGGATCGCGAACTCAACGAGCCAGGCCCGCCCAGCAGCCGTCTCCTTGGCGCGCTCTCAAGCCTATGCGACTACTACGATCGCAGCCCTTACGCTTTCCGCTTGGTCCTCTTGGTTCAGCACGACCTTGGCCCCCTCTTACCCGCAGAAGTGCGCATGCCCCATGCCGCCGTCGGCGATTTCGTCTTCCAGATCGATCCGCAGATACCCACAGACCAAATCCAATTGCAGGCCGCCGCCGCCATTGGCGCCTTTATCGAATGTTCAAGCCGGGTTATCTACGGACATCTCTCCGGGCCCATTGGCAAGCATCTGAGTACCGTCCACCGTCTCTGCTGCCGCATTCTTGACATCCGCTAAATCGACAATCGACGGTAGACAATCGGCAGTAGACAATCGGCAGCAGACAATCGGCAGTAGACAATCGGCAGTAGACAATCCACAGAGCGCGCTCATCGCCAAGCATTCTTGCCCGTTGGCCTTTCGTCGCCAGATCTCAGCACCATTGGTTCTGCATCAATTAGGCCAACACCCGCAAAACCCAAGTGGTCACCAACAGTAATACGCTGGCGATCACCACCGCCGATAGAGGGCGGCCGGATTTCACCAAGTCCGCTTGGCTTCCCCACATATTGATGCGTATATTGAAATAGAGGGCGTGCAGGTGGTGGATGTAGAAAAAAGCGACCCCGGCCGAGAGGGCTCCGCGTAGGTAGCCCGGATCGGTTATATACATGCGCGTCACCAGCAGGGGCAGCAAGAGGAGCGGCAGGGTATAGGGAGCCAAGGAGATAATGGTGCCACGTAAGGGATCGACGCGCTCGTGGCCTACCGCCCCGCCCTGGCCATCGGTAACCCGGAAGCTGGTCACCCGCACCAATAAGACGAGACAAAGAATGGCGTGGCAGAGTTCATGAATAGCGGTGTGAACGAGGGCATTGGGCCGTTTCCACAAGACCAGGGGAACCGCCAGGGCTAATCCGCCAACTACCCACCACGGATCCTGCTGCGGCAGCCAGCGCGGCCGGCCAATCCATGTCTCCATGAACACCGCAGCTGCCCAGGGCAGCAGGGTGAAGGCCAAAGCGATGGCAATACCGAGACGAATTAATCCAGCCATTGAATGCCATAGACATAACCATAAAGCCAGAAAAGGCCAGCTATCGCCGCCGCATGGGCGAGAATCATCGACCAGGGCAGGGGCACCGCCTGCACCACCCCGGTGGCACTGGCTAAAGAGCGCTTGGCCGCCGACTCGAGATACACTAAGAGAAATCCGAGAACGCCGACCATCAGCAGCATCAGCAAGGCAATTTTAATCCAGCCTGGCAGGTAATTAATTTCAATCAGCCATTTTTTAAACCAGACCTGAGCCACCCCAATGAGAAGAATGGTTTCGATGGTGAGCATGCGGGTATGAGTAAACCAACGCCGACGCCGACGGGTTTTGCTCGTCGATGATTTTGCTGGTGCTTTACTCGACTTGGCCATGGAGGCAGATTCCTCAATTCACATTGTGCAAAAGACGAGGTGACAAAATAAAGCAAATAGCGGCAATGGGGATTACTGCGGCTGATCTTCCACCGGCAGGGGATCGGTGCGACGACCCTCGCTCCAAGCCCGGATATGAGGCAGGGCAACCTCAATCCAAAGGATGCGCAGGCAGGCTGCCACCGGAATCGCCAGCAACATGCCGTAGACCCCCGCCAAAGAGCCGCCAGCAATGACTGCCACCACAATCGAGACCACATCTAGATTGGTGGCCTTACCCTGAATAAAGGGCGTTAGCACGTAGTCATCCATAACCTGGACAACGACGAAGACGAGGGAAGGCAAAAGGAGCACCGCCCACCAGCGAATTGCCCCTTCATCACCGCGATACCAAAAGGATTCACTACCGGTGCCCACGCTTACCGCCAATAGCACTATTGCCACCGGCAGCATAAACATCGCGGCAAAGGGGATGAGCCCGAGAATACCCGTAACCGCGGCCAATAATAGGGCATGGGGGACGCCAAAAACTGACCAGCCAATGCCATAGGCCACCGCCATAAACCCGCAAATTAGTAAGCGGCCACGAATAAAACCGCTGACCGCAATATCCATGCGCGAGGCAAGGTGATGTAAGCGATCACGCTTGGCCACCGGGGTAAGCGACCACACCGAATCAATGACCCGCGGATAAGCCAGGGAAATAAAGACGAAGAAAAAGAGGGTAAGAAAAATAAACATAAATGCCGAAATAATACCGCCAAACACCGCTAAAAGCGTAGCCATAAGCCGCTGCACCTGAGATCCCACATTTGCCCCAGCGCGCCCATCCTGGGCCTCGCCGGGCGCTGCCGGAGCGGCAAGGCCGGCCAGCAGCATTTCCTCGCGCATTTCCTCACGCACCTGTTGGCGGATCAAGGCGCGTAACTGCTCGGCGTCATCGTTTAAGCGCAAGCTTCCCTCAGCTGCCGAATCAGTCTCCTCACTGTGAACGTGGTCACCGTTGTCTTGAAGATCCTCGGCCCCTGCCTCGCCGTTATTCGCCGGCTCAATGGGTTCAGAAAAATCATCGTATTCAACTTCGGCAATGCCGGCGGCAAACCAGCGCAGGCCAGGCCCAAGGTTTTCACGCACGCTTTCTGGTACCCAATCCTGCTCGAGCAATTCTTCGAAGCGTTCGGCATAAAGAGCCCGATTGCGCACCAGCTCATTAGCCTGGCCAATCATACGCGGCACGGTTAGCAAGGAAACCACGGTGCCGCCGATGAGAATAGTGGCCACCAAGGCGGCAATAATCCGCGGACGGGTAGCCCAACTCAAACGCTTGCTGCCCCAGCCAATGAGGGGTTCCACCAAATAGGCCAACCCCAGGCCGACCAGTAGGGGCACCGTTACCACGGAGAGCTTAGCACCTAGGGAAATCAGGGCAAAGACTGCCAAAACCAATAAGCAATCACGCACCGCCTGGATCTGCCAAAGCCGCAGGCGATACCAGGGCACCACCGCCCGTTGAGAAGCGCGCTGAGCGGAGGACTCCCCCCTGGCTTGGATGTGATCGGTATCGCCCATTACCCATTCCCCTTCGGCCTTAATGATTTATCCGCATGCAACTGTTATGGAAGCCTGCAGCGGAAACCGACGTTACTTCAGCCGCCGCGCCAGTTCACGCTGGATATCGCGGTCTCGCGCCTGGTTTTGGAGATGGCGGCGCTTGTCTTCGTGCTTACGTCCGCGCACTACGCAAAGCTCCATCTTAGCCCAGCCCCGTTTAAAATAGAGCCGCAGGGGTACGAGAGAGAGCCCTTTGGTCTGCAGGGTGCCGATTAAGCGTTTGAGCTCGCGCCGCTGCAACAGCACCTTGCGGCGGGCGGTGGTGAGATGATTGAAAATACCGGCCTGACGGTATTCACCAATGTGTAGATTATAAAGCCAGCACTCGCCGGCATCATCGAGACGGGCATGAGCGTCGGCAAACTGGACATTGCCCTCACGCAGGCTTTTCACCTCCGATCCAGCCAATACCAAGCCCGCCTCCATGCTATCGAGGATTTCATAATCGTGGGTCACCCGCTTATTGCGGACGATCAGTTGAATCCCTTCCGCTGCGGCTTGTTTGTGGGCCTTACGGCTTGCGGCGTTGGCCATGTACCATCCTTATCCGTATTATCAGCAGAAAGCCTTAGCCGGCGATTACCGGTCCTTGGGAAGGTCGAAGAGTCGTTGTTGCAGATCTGATGCTAGCCGCGGCGCCGGCAAGCCCAAGTGATCATAGCCCTTGGCAGTAAGGATGCGACCGGATGGCGTCTTGCTAATCAATCCGCACTGGATGAGGAAGGGCTCGTAGACATCTTCGATGGTGGTTTCTTCCTCACCGATGCTCACCGACAAGGTTTTCAGCCCCACCGCCCGCCCCTGGTCATACAAGCAGCGCAGAATCCGGCGATCCAATTCGGTAAGGCCGGCGGCATCGATGCCCAACATCTGCAGGCCTTCCTCCGCCACCGCCTGGCTAATCCGATTATCGTAGCGTACCTGGGCTAAATCGCGGATACGGCGCAGATGGTTATTGGCGTAGCGTGCGGTGCCGCGGGAGCGCTTAGCAATGGTCTCCAAACCATCGATATCCGCTTCCACCCCCAAAAGAGTCGCCGAACGGGAGAGAATACGCGAAAGATCGGCCACCGAATAGAGATCCAAGCGCTCGCGAATACCAAAGCGGGAGCGAAAGGGTGCACTCAAAGAGCCCTCGCGGGTGGTGGCGGCGACCAAGGTAAACGGCGGCAGATTCAGGGTAAGCGCGCTGGCGGTGGCCCCCTCACCAATCTGGATGGTAATGCGAAAGTCCTCCATCGCCGAATAGAGATACTCCTCCACCACCCGTTTAAGGCTGTGCACCTCGTCAATGAAGAGCAGGGATCCCGGCCGCAGGGCCGAGAGAATCCCAGCCAAATCCCCGGGGCGCTCTAACATCGGGCCCGCTGTTTCGTGGATCTCCACCCCCATCTCTTTGGCCATAATGTGGGCCAGAGTGGGCTTCCCTAGGCCAGGAGGGCCGGAAAGGAGAATGTGATCCAGCTGTTCTTTACGCCCCTTGGCCGCCTCAATGGCCACCGCCAGATTGCGCACCACCGGCTCCTGCCCATTAAATTCGATCAGGGCGCGGGGGCGCAGGGCGCGATCAGCGGGGTCATCAGCGGCGGGGAATCCAGGGGGCTGGCTCATGTCATACCATGCTCGCCCCCCAGCCCCAGGTTGCTAGTCGCGGCGCCGGCCCCTGCCCAAAGCAGCGCCGAGGGCAGTTACCCCCCCGGCAATCGGCGGGCGCCGCAGGAACAGTG
>REDX01000206.1 GCA_007695355.1 Planctomycetota bacterium | reverse complement strand
TTATAACCCGCCACCACCCCTCGGCCCCTGTGTTTCGGGGGGCTGCGCCCCCCGGGCCCCCCCCTGGGATCGCCGAGCCCCAGCTCGGCTTTTGCCCCCTGGGATCACCGAGCCCCAGCTCGGCTTTTGCCCCCTGGCATCGCCGAGTTGCACTCGGCTCTTTATCTTGCTCTACTCTTCGCTGTCCCCACCTTCGTCAGTTTACCATTTGCTTCGTTTTGCCTTTAAAGGAATCTTCCCATGCCCATGCAGGTTATCAAACGCGACGGTCGCCGTGAATCCATCCAGTTGGACAAAATTACCAAACGCATTGAAGCCTTTGCCGAGGATCTTGATGTCGAGCCCTTTGTCGTGGCACAAAAGGTGATCTCCGGCATTTACGATGGCGTAACCACCTCTGAGCTCGACCATTTGGCAGTGGCCACTGCCGCCAATATGGTGACCACCCATCCCGATTATGACGCCCTCGCCGCCCGCCTCGCCGCCTCCATCCTGCACAAGGATACCTGCGACTCCTTTAGCGAAACCATGGAGAGGCTCTACACCCGAGTCGATAGTTTTGGCAAAGCAGCGCCTGCTCTCGCCGATGAGGTGATCGCGATTATTCGCAGCCATGCCCAAACCATCGACGCTGAAATCCGGCACGAGCGCGACTTTACCTTTGACTATTTGGGCATCTGCACCCTCAAGCAATCCTACCTCACCAAGCTCCATGGTAAAATCATCGAACGCCCCCAGTATATGTGGATGCGGGTGGCCATTGGCATCCACCTGGGTGATTTGGCTAAGGCCTTCGACACCTACCATAAGATGTCGCGTAAGCTCTTTACCCATGCCACGCCAACCCTCTTTAATGCCGGCACCCCAAAGCCGCAGATGTCCTCCTGCTTCCTCCTGCATATGCACGACGATAGCATTTCCGGCATCTATAAGACCCTCGCCGACTGCGCCAAGATTTCGCAGATGG
Organism: Planctomycetota bacterium; assembly: GCA_007695355.1. GTDB lineage: Bacteria > Planctomycetota > UBA11346 > UBA11346 > UBA11346 > REDP01. Next base: position 4,728 of record REDX01000206.1, on the reverse strand, counting down.
CCGGCGGCATTGGCCTCCACGTACACAATGTGCGCGCCGCCGGCTCGCCCATCTACGGCACCGGTGGGACCTCTAATGGCCTAGTGCCGATGCTGCGCAATTTCGATGCCACCGCCTCGTATGTGGACCAGGGCGGCGGCAAGCGTAAGGGCTCTTTCGCCATTTATCTCGAGCCCTGGCACGCCGACGTCTACGAGTGGCTTGATCTCAAGCGCAATACGGGCAAAGACGAGCGCCGGGCGCGCAGCCTCTTCTTTGGCTTGTGGACGCCGGATCTGTTTATGGAACGGGTCCGCGATGATGCCATGTGGACGCTCATGGATCCCCATCTCTGCCCTGGTTTGTCCGATTGCTGGGGCGAGGACTTCCGCGAACTTTACACCCGCTACGAGAGCGAGGGCAAGGGCATCCGCCAGGTACGAGCCCAGGACTTATGGAAGAAAATTCTCGAATTGCAGGTGGAAACCTCGATGCCCTACATCCTCTACAAGGATGCCTGCAACCGTAAATCCAATCAACAGAATCTAGGCACGATTAAAAGTTCAAACCTCTGCACGGAAATCGTCGAATACACCGCTCCTGACGAAATTGCTGTCTGCAACCTCGCCTCGGTGAGTCTTCCGGCTTTTGTCCGCGCCGAGAGCGGAGATATCGACCACGCCGCTCTGCATGAAGTCGTTAAGACGATGACCACCAATCTCAATCGCGTCATCGACCGCAATCACTATCCCCTGCCCGAGACCGAGCGTTCGAATATGCGCCATCGCCCCATCGGCATCGGCGTCCAGGGCCTGGCTGATGTATTTATGGCCCTACGCGTGGCCTGGGACACCGAGCAAGCCAAGCGCCTCAACCGCGAGATCTTTGAAACCATTTACCATGCAGCGGTGGAGGCATCAATCGAAGAAGCCCAAATTTACGGCCCCTACGAGACCTTTGCCGGTAGCCCTGCCGCAGCTGGACGCTTTCAATTCGACCTGTGGTATGACGAGCGCAAGGCCCGCGGCGAAAGCGGCCTGCCGGCCAATGGCGAAGCCCTGTACTGCGATTCTGGCCGCTATGATTGGGCCGCCCTGCGCCAGACCATGACCACCCACGGTCTGCGCAATAGCCTGCTGCTGGCGCCGATGCCCACGGCCTCCACCGCTAATATCCTTGGCAATACCGAAGGATTTGAACCGATTCCCTCCAATATCTATAAGCGCAATGTGCTCTCCGGTGAATTTGTCCGGATCAATCGCTTCCTGGTCCAAGATCTGATCGATCTCGGTCTTTGGAATACGGAAATGAAGCAAGCAATTATTGCCGCCGAAGGATCGGTACAGCAGATCCCTCGCATTCCCACCGAGGTGAAGGATCGTTACCGTACGGTCTGGGAAATCTCTCAACGTCACATTATTAATCTCGCCGCCGACCGCGGTGCCTTCGTCTGCCAATCCCAGTCAATGAATATCTACCTACAAGAAGCCACCTTCGCCAAGCTCACCAGCATGCATTTCTACGGCTGGCAGAAGGGCCTTAAAACCGGCAGCTACTACATTCGACAGACTGCCGCCCGGCAAGCGCAGAAATTCACCGTCGATGCCAAAGTGGAACAGCAGCAGCGCGAAAAGCGCGCCACCTATCGCAAGGCCATGGATTTCTTGCTCGAATCCGGCAAGGCCACCCGCGCCGATCTCAACAACCTCAGCCAGGATGAAGTCATCGCTTGGGCCCAAGGCGCCTGCTCAACGGATAATCCCGAAGACTGCATTATGTGCTCGGGCTAAAGGGGGCAAAGGGCGGGACATCGTCCCGCCCTCCGGCTTAGGCCGAAAACTGACGCAGCCCGCGAAGATCGGCGCCATTGAAGAGGCGAATATCTTCAATCCCGTGGCGCAGCATAGTCAGGCGTTCAAGGCCAAGACCGAAGGCGAAGCCGGAGTAGATAGCTGGGTCAATACCGCCGGCGCGCAGGACCTGGGGATGCACCATGCAGCAGCCCAAAAGTTCCACCCAGCGGCCGAAACGGCCGGGGGCGCCGGGGATGCGTACGTCCACCTCAAAGCCCGGCTCGACAAAGGGGAAGAAGCTGGGCCGCAGGCGCAGTTCCACATCATCGCGCTGGAGGACCGCCCGGATGGTGGTTTTGAGAGTCGCGACGAGGTGCCCGGCATGAATATCGCGATCGATTAAAAATCCCTCAACCTGGGTAAAGGTATTGTCGTGGGTGGCATCGACCTCGTCATAGCGGAAGACCTTGCCAAGCACCACCTTGCGGATGGGCGGCTGTTGCTGGGCGTAGGTCCGCGCCTGCACCGCCGAGGTGTGGGTGCGCAGGAGGCGGCCGTGGGTCAGCCAAAAGGTGTCATGAGCATCGCGGGCGGGGTGGTCTTCGGGAATATTGAGGAGGCTGAAATTAAAGCGATCTTCTTCAATGTGCGGCCCGTCCACCACATCGAAGCCCATGCCGGTGAAAACGCGTTCTACCTCGGCGGCGACCTGGGAAATGGGATGGATGCTGCCAATGCGCGGGACCGCGCGGGGCAGGCTAATATCGATGGCGGACTGATCGACGGCCCGCCGCAATTGGGCCTGGGCCTGCTCAAATCCGCTGCGAAGAGCTTCATTGACCTGCCCCAGCAGGGCGCCGAGCTGACGCTTTGCTTCCGGCGGCTGCTCGCCGAAGGCCTTGCTCAAGGCCTTCATCCGACCGCTGCGGCCAAGGTAGGTAATGCGCAGAGCTTCCAGAGCCTCAGCATCACTAATATCGGCCAGGGCGGCGAGGGCCTCTGCCTGCAGGGCTTCCAGTTCGCTGGCGAGATCCATAGGGGCTCCTTTAATCCAGGGCGGCATAGTATGAGCATCGACAGTCAGCCAAGGGTGACTTCCAATGCCGCACCTTGACTGCGGAAGACGACTTCTCGCCAAGCAGCTAATTATAAAGCGACCCGCAAGGGAGCATCAAGTTGGCTATTTGAGAGCAACCGAAGACCCCATGACCTCATCTATTCCATTGCGCTGAAGTGATTTATGCCATTTCTTCTAGATCGATTCCGAGGCCCACCTGGTATCAGCCTGGGATTTCTCTCCCGATTCATTGTATGGACCAAGGCGCTATCATGGCCGCTGCGCCATCAACAAAATCCTGACCACATCACTAGGCCTGGCGATGCTCGTGGGTAGGAGCTTTCAAGCTCTGGGTTTGACCAGCGTCCATCACCGCTAGCATGGCATACATGTCCACGCTCTCCCTGCCTCCAGATTCGCGACTCTTGGTCGTTGAGGATATGGACTCCCTGCGGCTTTATCTCTGCGAGACACTCGAAGAGCTCGCAGGAGTCAGCCAAGTCGTTGGTGTTAGTGACGGCATTGAAGCCCTCGCCGCCATTGCCGAAGCCGAACAACCCTTCGATCTGATCCTCACCGACATTACGATGCCACGTATGGATGGGGAAACGCTAATTGGCAAGCTGCAGGAACAGCGCTACCCAGCTGCATTGGTGGTCTTAAGCGCCCATGGACAAGATGATTTAATTATCCGCTGCATGCGCGGCGGAGCCGTCGACTACCTGATCAAACCCGTCAGCATTAATGACCTCTATACGGCAGTGGTTGCGGCGGTGCAGCATGCCCCAGACCCCGAAATCGATATCCATGTTGATTATGATCCCTTTGGCTGGTTTGAGGTCTGTGGCACTTCTTCGTACTCGGTCCTCTACCGATACCGGCGATTTCTGGGGCTGCTCAGTAAGCTGCACATCCCAGAAGAAGTGGCCAATGAGGTTCGTCTTGCCCTTGAAGAACTGGGGCGCAATGCCATCGAATGGGGCAATCGGGGGCAACGCGACAAGCGGATCTCCCTGTCCTGCCGGATTTTGCCCAGCAAGGTGATTCTGGTCATCACCGACGAAGGCGAGGGCTTTGACCCACGCATACTGCCAGACCCTTCCCATGACCCGATTGGCCATATTGAACAGCGGCAAAAAGAGGGTAAACGCCTCGGTGGCTATGGCATCCACTTGGTGCGAAATATTATGGATAAGATCACCTGGAATGATGCCGGTAATAAGGTTATTGCCGTCAAGTACCTTCACCCCCGCTCGTAGCTGGCAGCGGCCTTGGACCTTACCGCCCCCATTCAGCGCTTTCGGCGCCACCTGCTAAGTACCAGTACCCTCAAGTGGCTCTTCCTCGGTGGCCTAGTCGGACTTCTATGCGGCGCCGTAGCGTTTCTCTTCTACCTCTGCATCGACCTTACCAGCGGGGTATTACTTGGTGGACTGGCGGGTTTTACGCCAGCCGGCCCTGCCGGCGAGCACCATTTCAGGCCCATCCCTGCCGGCAGCGAACTCAACCCCTGGGTTTTTATGCTCATAATCACCGGAGGTGGGCTGCTTACCGGCTTATTGCTGCGTCAATGTCCTGATGTAGCGGGCGCAGGCACCAATCGTGCCATTAAAGCCTATCATCAAGAGCGTGGTCGCATCCCTTTTATGACCTCGGTGTGGAAGTTTATCGCCTCCATTATTACCCTGGGTACCGGTGCCAGCGCGGGCAAAGAGGGGCCTATTTCCATGATTGGCGCCGGCCTTGGCTCGTCCCTGGCCGGGCGCTTCCGCCTGTCAGGCCGTGATCGTCGCATTCTTCTCGCTGCTGGCATTGGGGCTGGTGTTGCCGCCCTCTTTCGCGCCCCTTTGGCTGGTGCAATCTTTGCTGCAGAAGTACTTTACGCGGATTCAGAACTTG
>REDX01000196.1 GCA_007695355.1 Planctomycetota bacterium | reverse complement strand
ATTTCACACCTCTACACGGCCTCGGCAGGATGGTGGTGAGGGATGCGGGCTAGTGGTCTGCGTCAAGCAGAGCGCAATATAGCCGCAGCCCCGGAATGCTGAATTCAAGGCGGGATGACGACGGTGTGGCAACGCCACATCGAGGAAATCCCAACGCCAAAGACGGCGTTGTGCGGCAAGGATAGGTTGCAGGATTTCTGGCGCAGACCACGAGTATACCGTCCCAAAAATCCTGGTGCCAAAAATCCTGGTGATAGCGTTGAAGTGCCGGGCTGTCGTAGCAAGGCGGGGAAAACGATGGAATAGCCGCCGGGCAGTTGCCGGCCTTGTCAGGGAAAGCCCCAGGCTAGGCTCCCGTCCCATGGCATAGTGCATGGGCGCAGAGAATGGGGGCTTGGGGTGACGATGATTTTTCTCGATATGGATGGGGTGCTCTGCGATTTTGCCGGGGGCGTCTGCGCCCTCTTTGGCAAGGATGCCCCGCAGGCCGGGGATCTAGCCCAGGAGCTGCATCAGCACCTGGGGATTGCCAAGGGTCTCATGTGGTCTCGCATTGCTGAGGCGGGGGCCCGCCTCTGGGAGGGTTTAGAACCCTTGCCCTGGGCCGATGAGCTAGTGGCCCTGGTGCGCAGCCATGGTGAGCTGGTGATCGCCACCGCTCCCAGCCTCAATCCCGCCTCCCTCGCCGGTAAATTAACCTGGCTGCAGCGGCGCTTTGGCCGTAATTTTCGCGATTTCGTGGTGACTCCGCAGAAGCATCTCTTGGCCGCCCCTGGTCGCATACTGATCGATGATAGCCCCCGCCACGTGGATGCCTTTAGCGCCTTCGGTGGTCTCTCAACCCTCTTTCCCTCCATTGAAAATGGTCTGCTGCGGCCGGATCAGGATCCCGTAATGGACCTGCGCAATTGGCTCAAACAAACAGACAGGCCGGCCGCTGAGTAAGGCCCAACTGAGGCCCTTTTGCGTTCACTTTGCCGATCATCCATTGGCCCGATGTTTCCCCAAGGATACCCCCTGCATGAGCTTGCGCTTTTTACCCCTCCTTGTCGGTACCGCCCTCGTCGCCCTCTTCTTGGGTATTCTTATTGGCTATGCTTGGCATCGTTCGACCTCGCAGGTGCAGCCTGCGGCAGCCCGCGATCTGCCGCCGGCGGGGGTCGATGTCGAGGTGCTTCGCCCTGGGCCCATGCCCTTGCGCCTGGCTTCCATTGGCGTCCTGCGCCCCCTCGATGAGGTGACCCTGCGCTCCTTGGTTAGTGGCCTGGTGAGCGAAGTCGGCTTTAGCGATGGTGAGGCGGTGAGCGAGGGGCAGGTGCTGGTGCGCATTCACGATGCCGAGACCCGTCAGCTCTTAGCCGCTGCCCTGGCCGCGCGCAATGAGGCTCAGCGGCGTTTGGATCGATCCCGGGAACTTCTGGAATCGGGGTTGAGCACTAGCGAAGAGCGCGAGCGTTTGGCCGCCGATCTGGAAGCCGCCGAAGCCCGGGTTGCTGCCCTGCAAGCGCAGTTGGATGAATACGTGGTGCGTGCGCCATTCCCCGGTCGCGTGGGCTTGCGCGCCATGAGCCCGGGCGCCACCGTTTCCCAGGGTGATGCCCTGGTTACGGTCACCCGCCTCGACCCCCTGCGTATCGCCACCACCATCCCCGAGCGCTTCTTGGGAATGCTGCGCGACGGCATTCAAGTCGAGGGTGAAAGCCCTGCCTTCCCCGGCCAAAGCTTTCACGGCGAGGTGGTTTTCTTCGCCCCGACGATTGACGCTGCCACGCGTTCTTTGCGCATCGAAGCCAATATTCCCAACGATCAGCAGCTGCTGCGCCCCGGGCAAACGCTGAATGTCCGGGCCACCCTGGGCGAAGACCCCGATGTCCTCACCATTCCCGAGGAGTCGGTGATTCTGCGGGGCAATCAGGCCAGCGTCTGGGTGCTGCGCGATGGTCGGGCGATTATGCAAGGGGTGGAGTTGGGGCGGGTAGATGGGGGCCGCATTGAGGTTCGCTCTGGCCTCAAGGCAGGGGATCAGGTAGTCGTTCGTGGCATTCAAAGTATTCTGTTTCCCGGCATGCCGGCGCGGGTGCGCAATGGCGCGGCCGGGCCTCCGGGGGCCGCCCCGGCACCCCCGGCATCCGAGGACGAGCCTGAGTTGGAGGCCGCGGAGTGATTCTCTCCGATACCGCCATTCGCCGGCCGGTTACCGCCATTGTCCTTAATGGGCTTTTGCTGATCCTTGGCGTGACAGCCTTCTGGCATCTTCCGGTGCGCCAGTTTCCCGATGTCGATCCGCCGCGGATTACGGTCAATACCAATTGGTCTGGGGCCGCAGCGCCGGTGGTGGAGAATGAAATCACCCGGCGCATTGAAGAGGTTTTGGCCGGGCTTGAAGGCTTACGCAGCCTTATTTCCACCAGCTTTGATGGTGCCTCCAGCATCGAGGTAGAGTTCGATCTCGAACGCAGCATTGAAGATGCGGCGGCGGATGTGCGCGACCAATTGGCGCGGATTAGCGCCGCCCTCCCCGCTGACGCCGATCAACCGGTGGTGCTCAAAGCCTCCTCCGATGATCAGCCGATGATGTGGATTACGGTGCAAAGCCCTAATCGCGATGCTCTCGAGCTCACCGATATCGCCCGCCGTCAATTGGTGGATCCCATCTCGGTGGTGGGCGGCGTTTCCCGCGTCATCGTTGGCGGAGAACGTCGCTATGCCATGCGTCTATGGATGGATCACCGCGCCCTCGCGGTGCGCGGGCTTACGGTCGGCGAAGTGGTGGCCCGTCTAGAGGCTGAGAATATTGAGATCCCCACCGGCCGTATCGATTCGCGGATGCGCGAGGCGGTGATATCCACCGATACCCGCTTCCGCAGCGTTGAAGACTTCCAGCGTCTGATTATTTCCGACCGTGGATCTGGTGAGGTGGTGCGCCTGGGGGATGTGGCGGAGATTGAGATCGGTGCCCAGAATTATCGCTCTGGACTCTGGATTAATCGCAAAACTTCCGTTGGCTTGGGCGTGCTGCGCCAATCCCAAAGCAATACCCTGGACGTCTCCCGAGGAGTGCGCGAGGTCCTCGATAGCCTTATCGCCGATATCCCCGAGGACGTCGATGTCTTTGTCGCCTTTGACCGCTCCATCTTTATTGAATCGGCCCAGTCCGAGGTGCTCAAAACCCTGATCATCGCCTTCTCGCTGGTGGTTTTGGTAATTCTCTTTTTCCTGCGCTCGCCGGTGGCCACCCTGGTGCCCACCCTAGCGATTCCGGTATCCCTGTTGGCGGCCGGCATTTTAATGAGCCAGTTTGGCTTTAGCGTCAATGTCCTCACCATGCTGGCGATAGTTCTCGCCATTGGCTTAGTGGTCGATGATTCCATTGTCGTTTTGGAAAATATTCATCGTCGCATGGAATTGGGTGAACCGGCCCTCTTGGCCGCCCAGCGCGGGGCGCGGGAGGTGGGATTTGCGGTGATTGCCACCACCCTGGTCTTAATCGCTACCTTTATGCCCTTGGCCTTCCTCTCCTCCAATGTCGGCCGCTTATTCAATGAATTTGGTCTCACCCTGGCCGCCACGGTTGCCTTCTCTTCCATTGTCGCCCTCACCCTGGTGCCGATGCTGTGCTCGCGATTGCTTAGCCGTCGCAGCGGTGAGAACGCCATTGGCCATGGCATTGGCCGTGCTCTTGGTGCTTTGGAGCGGGGATATCGCCGCCTCTTGGGCCAGGTGCTTAAACCTTGGGGGATGGTGGCCGCTCTCGCCCTCGCCATGCTTCTGAGCCTTGGCGGGCTCTTCCTCTTCGAACGGCGACCGGTGAATATGATCCCTACCGAGGATCAGGGTTTTCTCTTTTGCATTATTAATGCCCCCGAAGGTTCAACCCTGGAATACACCCGCGAGCAGATCAATGAGGTGGAACGGCAATTGGAACCGCTGATGGGAGAAGACGGGCCGGTGGCGGCAACCATTGCCATTGTCGCCCCCGCCTTTCGTCCTGGGTCCAGTCCCTCCAGCGCCTTCCTCATTATCCGCCTCAAACCCTGGGCCGATCGTAAGGTGACCCAGCAGGCCTTGCAGGGCCAGCTATTTGGCCAATTTTTCTTTGGCATACCCGGGGCCCAGGTGATTACCATTTCACCACCGAGTTTTCCTGGAGTTGGCTTTGGTAACTCGGTGCAGGTCGCCATTGGTGGCGAACGCATAGAACAGGTGGCAACGTGGGGCCAATCCCTGCTGCGCCTGGTGCGCGAGGAAGGTATTCTCGCCAATCCCCGCCTGGACTTTGACGATACCAAGCCGGAGTTGCGGCTGCGGGTTGACCGCGAACGGGCCTCGGACCTTGGCGTTTCGGTGGCTGACATTGGCAGAACTCTGCAGGTGATGCTGGGTGGGCGCCAGGTAACCCGCTACCTCGATCGCGGTGAGCTTTATGATGTGATTCTCCAGGTGCCCGATGGCCAGCGCGCAGACCCGGCCATTCTCGATCAATTATATATCCGTTCCCAGCGCAGCGGCGATTTGGTCTCCCTGGCCAATGTAGTGCAGGCAAGTTTTGGCGGAGCGGTGAAGGAATTGAAGCGTATCGACCGCCGCCCCTCGGTGATCCTCCAGGGCGAACCTGGGCCGGGCTATACCATCGATAGCGCCCTCACCGCCATCGATAATCTCGTTGAGGAAACCCTGCCGCCGGGGGCAACCATTCGCTATCTCGGCGCCTCCCGCGAGGCCCGGGAAGGCTCCCAAGGGCTGGTTCTCACCTTTGCCCTGGCCATCTTCGTCGTCTACCTGGTACTGGCGGCCCAGTTTGAAAGCTGGATTCACCCCCTGGTTATTCTCTCCACCCTGCCCCTGGCGATTGCCGGTGCCCTCGCTGGCCTCGCTATCACCGGCACCGAGCTCAATATCTACGGAGTGATTGGCATGGTTATGTTGATCGGACTGATGGCGAAAAACGGTATTTTGATGGTGGAATTCGCCAATCAGTTACGGGACCGGGGGCGCCAGGTGCACGAGGCCATACTGGAAGCCAGCGCCCTGCGGTTACGCCCCATTCTTATGACCTCCATTGCCACCGTCATCGGGGCCCTGCCCCTGGCCCTCTCCAGCGGCGCCGGCGCCGAAGGCCGCAATGCCATCGGCTATGTGGTTATGGGCGGCATGATACTTGCCACCTTGTTGACCCTGGTGGTGATTCCGGTGCTCTATCGCCTGCTTGCTAGTTTTACCGCCCCCATGGGTCGTACCGCCCGTCTACTCACTGTCCAAGAACGGGCCAACCCCAGCCAGCGCTAGTGATCTGAGTCAAGCAGAGTGTAACATATCCGCCGCCCCCCATTCATCCACCCATGGCGGCGTTGCAGCTCGGGCCTTTCGTCTGCCCGGGGGGCTGCTATCCCTAGCTCATGGGTGGATTAGTCTTTCTCGATTGGCTGGTGCTGGTCACCTACCTGCTGATGGTCGGTTTGGTGGCCTGGCGTGCTGGCCGCCGGCACCGCTCCCGGGATACCCTCAGCAGCGATGAGCAGGACTATGTCCTCGCCGGGCGCTCGATTCCGGCCTGGGCGGCGGCAGTCAGCTTTATGGCCACCGCCCTTTCGGCGGCCACCTTTATTGGTGCCTCCTCAGCCAAATCTGTGGGTGGCTTCTGGCTCCGGCAAAGCCCCAAGTGCATGAAATAAAGCCATTTCCCGATATTTTGAGGATCTGAATCCGTATG
>REDX01000285.1 GCA_007695355.1 Planctomycetota bacterium | reverse complement strand
CGATACCATGGGTCTCGTTCAGCTAGCAATTCGGCCACTTCATCGGCGGGGTGACGGCCACGCAGAGATGGGCGATTATTGGGATTACGGCGTAATCGCGTGGCCAAAACTTTAGCGCTGGCCTGAAGATAAACGACGATGCCCCCCTGTCGCTGCAGGAGGTCGCGATTCTCTTGACGCACCACCACCCCACCACCAGTAGCAACCACCTGGGGGCCGGCTTGGGCCAGGACATCTTGCAACACCCGCTGCTCCCAATCGCGGAAAAGATCTTCCCCACCCTTCGAAAATATTTCTGGGATGGTGATCCCGGCGCAGTCGACAATGCGCTGATCAAGATCAAGCGCTGGCCAACCAAGGCGTTGAGCCAATCGTCGGGCCAAGGTAGTTTTCCCACAGGCACGGAAACCGACCAGGGTCACACAAGAAGGCAGAAGATCGGACATGGTGGCCATACTCTGTTCGGCATCAGAGAGGCAAGGCGATGGTGTACCCCACCATTCCGGAAGCTGCAGATGACCCTCAAGGAAGGCCTGCTTAAGGGCTTTAGAACGCCGCTTGAGCCAGCACTCCAGGCGCGCTGCCCGCACATGATCAACGGCGGGAGACTGCCAAACCAGCTCTAAGGGACCTTTGCCGCGCAGGGCACGCGCCCCACGAGGGGCTCCGATTTGATGCTCGCGCAGGCGGCGTTGGACATCCACGGTAATGCCCGTGTAAAGACGATCGCCGGCAAAGCGGATCATGTATACCCGCCAGCGCCCCGCCGCCGCAGGGGAAGGGATAACCTCTGGATCACTTCTGCTCACGTCGGGCCATCAACTGCCAGGGTTTTTCAGCGGCAGGGTCAATGGTGCCCCACGTTATGCAGGGCCCCTTTCGGGGAAGAGTTCCTTCGCTCCGAAAGAAGGCCATTCGATGCATCTGGTGTTGCTTGGGGCCGATCAGCAGACAGGCCCTCAAAGCAAGGTCAGGCCTGCTTTTTAGGGGCCAATACCGCGTTCATGCGGCGGCCTTCCTGACGGGGGGCCTGCTCCATTTTCGCCACGTCTTCAAGCATGGCAGCGAACTTGTCGATCACCTCAATGGCGACTTCCGGATGGGCTCGTTCCCGACCGCGAAACTGCAGTTGAATGCCAACCTTGTGACCATCGGCAAGGAATTCACGGGCGTGCTTCGCCTTAATTTCCATATCGCCGAGACCCGTACCAGGACGCAGGCGAATTTCTTTGACGTCCGTAGAGCCCTGGCGCTTTTTCTGCGCCCGGTCTTTCTTCTGCTGTTCAAAGAGAAACTTGCCGTAATCCATAATGCGGCACACCGGAGGGCGTGCAGTGGGAGCCACTTCAACCAAGTCCAGCTCCGCATCCAAGGCAGCCTTACGCGCCTCTTCGATCGGCACAACGCCAACCTGCTCGCCTTCACTATCGATTAGGCGCACGCTGGCGACGCGAATCTTTTCATTAACCCTGGCTCTATTGAGGTCGGGTGGGGGTACGGGGACCCGTAATCTTCTCCTGCCGCGCAAACACAACTCCTCAGAGGTGGTGACGATCACTGCCGTAAGAAATTCTCAGCGACACGACCAAAGGGTGCGCCCTGTCAAGACAAAGGCACTAGCTGTCGCGGATTATGACTCTCACTTGGCCTGACGCAAGGAGGATACGCCGCAGCATCGGCACGGGGGAGGACTGGCGCGCGAACACCGGAAACGGTGCATCAAGAACCCTTTCAGCACCGGCGTGGGGGATTGGAAGGGGAATTTGCCCTGAAAAAGATGCGGCCGCGGCTTCCCAAAGGAACCCGCGGCCGCATTATGAATCATGGCCTTTTAACTATTACTCTAGCGACGTCCGCCACCGGCAGCCTGATTAATGGGCACGTAGCGGTAGTAGACCTGCAAGGAGAGAGCACAGTAAGCCGTCGACACCAGTCGGCCGATGCGATGTCCGTGGAACGAGGTGCCTTCAAAGTCCCAGCTGCCATCAAAGCAGTCATCGCTCTTGCGCTGGTTATTGACCAGGAGGTCACGCACCGTGTTGTTCCACTTCTGCCAGCGTTCTCCGCCCACCTGGAAAATGCCGAGGGTATTATAGTAGAGATAGTAGGTGTTCACCGGCCAGTTCGAAACCTGATAATAGGCTTCCCGGCTCTCAAAGGCGCGATGCATCACATCATTGGCCATGGTCTCCATCATAATATTGCCCTCACCCTTGCCCAGGAACACGCCCATACAGAGGCCGATGGCAGTGCGGTTTTCGCGGGCGAAACCACCGGAGCTTGCGTTCCAGGTGTAGGGGAATCCAGAACGATGGGTGTAAGGATCGGTAATCCCCTGACCCTGGTTATTGGTATCGTTCCAGGCGCGCACCAAGTAATTGCGAGCACCGTCCATGCCGTTTCCGATATTGAGGCCCCCTGCCTCAGCACTCTTGAGCGCCATGACTACCCAGCCAGAGACCGAAGAGTCATTACGATCAGGCTTGGGCGCGGTGTAGTCCCAACCAAGGCCGTATCCACCGTCCTGAGCTTGACGAGAAAGGAGGTGGTCAATGGCCTTCTGGGCAGGCTCACGCAGGGAGGGGTCCTGAGTCATGGCAAAGGCTTCGGCAATGGCCATGGCGACAATGCCGTTTTCGTAGTTACGGTTACTACCCCAACCCCCGCTATCGAGCTGATTCTCGACAATCCAGTCAAGGCCAGCGCGGACGGTGCGGCGGAAGCGATTAGGCGTGCGATGGTCATAGCCGGCACCAAGGAAAGCGAGTACCGCATAGCCCGTGGCAGCGGCGTCACCATCGGGGCCGGTACGTTCGGTACCGGGCTCGCACTTGGGACCGGGCAGATCGCAGTTCACCGGGTAACCCGTTACATCCCACATACCATTGGGACTTTGATGGCGGGCGAACCAGCGCAGGGCGGCGTCGACAGCCGATTCCGAAGCACGGCTGCCGCCGTAGGCACCGAGGGCACGCTTACGACCACCGCCAGAGCGGTTGCCGAAGGCACCGGCAGCACCGCCACCAGCACCGATGGCCATAAAGGCGCCAGAGCCACCGGTCTCAGAAGAGGACACGGCCTCTTCGCGACCCTTGGCTTCAGCGACTTCGCTCACCTCTTCATCTTCAGTGGAGATCTCTTCCACTTCCACGTCGAGTTGGGTGACCACCGGGGTTTCCACTTCCACCTCGGCGACAATGGTGACGTCCACCTCGGTGAGCTCACGCTCTTCCTTCTCCTCCTCCGGAGGCGGGGGCGGGGGCTCAATAACGGCGGGTCGCACCGGCACCGGATCGTCGATCAGGCGGCCAGCGATAACCACAAAGGCGAGTAAAAGGAACACGATGGCGTGCATGGCGAGGCTAATGCCCCAGCCAGACCAGGCGGCGACGACTTCGCGATCGCCATCATCTTCTTCCTGGCCCTCTTCATCAACGAGTTCGTCGTCGAGGAGTTCTTCATCTTCATCGTGATAGTCGTCTTGGCGAGACATGGCAAACCTCCAAAGGTTGCTGTAGTGGATGCATGGTAAACGCCGGGTGCGGCCAGGGGTTCACCCTTTTTTCCTGACCTCACCCGGCGATTCACACTGTCCACCCTGGACGCACCCGCCATTTATGACGCTAATCGCCTCGTGTGTGTCATAATGACACATATTTTCCGTTGCCTTCTTACCGTGCCGCCACCGGGGCATAACGATAATACACCTGTAGAGACAGCGCCGCATAAGCCGTGCTCAACAATCGTCCCGCACGGTGCCCATGAAAACGGGTATTTTGCCAGTCCCAACTCCCGTCTAGGCAATCATCGCCACGCCGCTGGGCCTCGATGAGCATATCCCGAGCCACCGCATTCCAGCGCTGCCAGCGCTCACCGCCTACCTGGAAGATGCCCAGGGTGTTATAATAGAGGTAGTAGGTGTTCACTGGCCACTGGTGGATCTGATAATCTGGCTCGCGCAGATCAAAAGCCCGAACCATGACATCGTTGGCGAGGGTCTCCATCATCAAATCCCCCTGCCCCTTGCCCAGGAAGACGCCAATGCAGAGGCCAATGGCCGTGCGGTCTGGCCGCTGTATAGTATCCGTGTCGCTGTTCCAGACATAAGGGAAGCCCGAGCGATGGCTATATGGATCCGTAATTCCTTGACCCCGGTTATTGGTGGCCAACCAAGCCCGCTCAAAATAATGGCGAGCGCCCTGCATGCCGGTGCCAATGTTCAGCCCACCGGCTTCGGCACTCTTCAGGGCCATGACCACCCAACCAGTGACCGAAGAGTCATTACGCGCCACCGGCCGCGTATAATCCCAGCCTAGGCCACCATAACCATTGCTTTGATCATTCTGATTCCGCAGCAGGACATCGATTGATCGCTGCGCAGGCTCACGCAGACGGGGATCCATGGTCATGGCGAAGGCCTCGGCCAAGGCCATGGCAGCAATGCCGTTCTCATAATTACGGCCACGGCCAAAGCTGCCATCGGGCCGCTGATTTTCCACCAGCCAATCTAGGCCGTTGGCCACCGTGCGACGGTAACGGTTGGGCGTACGATGATCGTATCCGGCGCCAAGGAAGGCCAGCACCGCATAAGCGGTCATCGCCGCATCCCCATCGGGCCCAGTATAGGCCTGTCCGGGCTCACTACGTGGGCCGGGCAAATCGCAATTGAGGGGATGCTGCACGACACTCCACATGCCATTGGGGCTTTGGTGGCGGACAAACCAGCGCAGGGCACGGTCGACGGCCGCCTCTGAGGCCCGACTGCCGCCAAATTGACTGAGTGCCTGACGGCGGTTGGAACCGCTACGGTTGCCAAATGCACCGGCACTACCGCCCCCGGCACCAATGGCCATAAAGGCACCTGAACCACCGGTTTCTGAGGTGCTCACCGCCTCCTCCCGGCCACGGGCTTCGGCCACTTCGCTAACCTCCGTGTCCTCGGTGGCCAGCTCTTCGATTTCAACCACCAAATCGCTTACCACCGCCGATTGGACCTCTACCTCAACATCGATGGTCACCTCCACTTCTTGTAAGGCCACCTCCCGCTGCACTTCCGGCGGTGGGGGTGGTGGCGGAATTATCATCGCCGGGCGCACGGGTACCGGATCTTGGATCATGCGACCAGCAATAACCACGAAGGTCAACAACAGCAAGACGATGGCATGCAGGGCGAGACTTAAGCCCCAGGCAGACACCGCAGCTGCTTTTTCGCCTTGATTCTCAGACTCCTGCTCTGACTCAGGGGTCAATTCATCATCATAGGGAAGATCTGCTTCGTGGTCGATCCGATCATGACGATTCAGTGACATGGCGCTATCCTCCTCACGGGGCTGGTTAGGGTTAGTGGGGTGGCCACCAACCGGGGAGTTATTTAAGCACGAATGTGTTTTCGTGTTTTTCGATTCACGATAAACGCAGCTGGGTGAAAAAGGTTCATCTGCCTACCCTATGCTGCTGGTTTAAGCCTTGCCTGCGGCCGTAGACCAGCGATATATGAGCCCCAGAAAGAGCCCTTACTCGGTCCATCCATTTCTTTCAACTTGCTGTACTGTAACAACTTCCAGTGCTTCACCACCTTCCTACCAAGGTTTCATCCATGGCCACCACCTCCCCCCGCACCCTCGAACTCAAATCCCTCAAAGAGGACCTCGTTCACCACCTCTCCATCACCCTCGGACGTGACGATCACTCCACCAACGACCGCTATCGGGCCCTAG
>REDX01000188.1 GCA_007695355.1 Planctomycetota bacterium | reverse complement strand
GATGGCTGGCCCAGTGAGCATAGATGCCAAGGCCTGTCACTGTCGCTAATTGCTCGCTACTCAGGGATACGGGGCTGCCATTGGTAAGGGTTTCGATGTCCAACGGCACCCATTTTGCAATATCGGCGAACTGCCATCGCTGGGTGTGCCAGTGGTTAAGGGCGTACACATGTGCACATTGCTGGGCACGCAGCCAACGGCCATCAGCAAGGCGCAGCATGGGGGCAAAGCGGGTGCTGCCCTGACTGCGCAGATCTACCTCAAGGGCAGCCGTGGCGGCTGAAAGATCGATGCGTATCGTATCCAGATACACAGCATTGCTCTTACCCCGAGCTACTCGTCCTGAGGTTCTCAAGTAGCCATCGGCAAGCTGGGCCCCGCGGGGGGAACCCTCGCCCTTGTCCAACTGCCAACCCCGATCCTGATTTACTACCTGCCAATGGCCCAGGCGATGATGGGAGATATCTGCCTGTGCCTCTTCCTCGCGGGGGGCAAAGTCTTCAATAATCAGCTGCTGCCCCGCCGCCCAGGTGGTCCCGCCCACGTAGTTTGAGTAAACAGCTTCGGCCCCGGGATAATGACTGGCAACCCGCAGTTCGTAGGTGGTACCGGGACGCAAATCATCAAGAATAACACTGTTTTTATCGGCACTAACGCTGGCTAAGGGAAGCCAGGTCTGATCGGAACCGAAGCGACCCTCAATCCGATAAACCTCTACCGGATGCCGACGATTCCACCAACGCACAGCGATGCTCTGCTCGCCGAGAACCTTGGCCTCCAAACCCCTCACCGGAGGTAATCCAACGGTCGAAAAATAATTTGGTGCCTTCCAGGCCAAAGCGTTTTGAGCACTCAGTAGTCGGTCCTCTACGCGATCATGAACGAGATCGATACCATCAATGCGTAGATGGCGATGACGCACATCCTGGGCAAGGGTTTCCAGTTGACCATCACCATCATCGCGGAGGCTCATAGCGACGAAAATTTCAGTGCTGTCACCCTGATAGGTGAACGACACCAGGCCATCCTCGTACTGCCATGCAACACCGCTGGGGCTGACCACCCAGGCACTCAGCTGCCCCCCTTCGGGACTACGTAGCTGCACGTGCGACAGTCCCGCATCCTGGCCTATAATTACGTCGAGGGCTTCATCCACAATCGGCAGACCCCAGCGATAGCTGTGATTTTGCCGCGCGTCAATACGGTCATAGAGGGCGAGAATGGCGGAATTGCTGTCAGGATCTGAGAAATGCGCCAAGAGATGGCGCTGATAATTCTCCACCCCAAGATGACGATAGTGATCATGTCCATCAATGATAACCATCGCGGTGTTGGCATCATAGTGACTGTGGGCCACACGACCCAGGTCACGACGACTGCCCATGCTGTCATCCACCAGAAGCATGCTGTGCTGTTGGCCAGAGCGTTCTAAACGCGGACCACCCACCAACATCCGACCGTAGGCGGCCAGCGACCACTGTCCCACCTCTACCATCGCCCAGGCCCGAGGATGGAAATCCGCCTGAGCGTGGATGTTGAGCATAATGTCCCGTTCGTCGCGCCAGCGCTGACGAATGTAATGACGCCCCTGCTTGCCACTGATCATCAGCGGCCAATGGCCCTCAGGACTGCGCGACACACCTTCAGGATAAAATAATAAGGCCCACACGGCGGCCTGCCGATAGGGCTCAATGCCCGGCAGGTGAGCCCCTTGAGCGGGACGAGCAATGCCAAAGGTGTGGTCATAGAACCAATGTAAGTAGGGCAGATCCTGCGCTGGGGTTACCGCCAAGAGCAGGCTACCCCAGCCCTGATTGCCCGCACCAAGACCACCCACACCAGAAAACAAGGTAAGGTTGCGCCCACCTAAACGGTGCTCGGCGGGAACCACAGCCGGCGAATGGGCATAAGCGGCCTTGCGCTGCAGTTGGATGCCCTGGTCACGCAATAATTGCAGTAGACGGCCATCGCCAGCATCCATACTGGCAATAATCGCGGGCAAAAGAAAGATAGATCCGTAATCCGTGTAGCCTATCCCTTCCTGGGTTGCGCCGATGGCATCGAATGCGGTAGTGATATGATGGGAGAGCTCAGCAATCAGCCACTCATAGCGCTCGTGCCGCTGCTCTCGTTCATTGAGCGCTAGTATGGTCATCAATTCGCTACCGCGACATACGGCGACCCAGTTACTGCCACGCTGTGCAAATAAATTCACATGGCGAAAATCTTCCCACATGACCAGCTTACGATGCAGGGCTTGGCGCACGAACTCGCGCTGCTCCTCATTCCAGGCTTCCCCACACCAGGCATAGGCGAGGGCAAAGCCAAGGCCTACGGTGGCGCGTGAGAGGCCATGCTGGCCACTTTCCGGGAGTCGCTTATCTGGATCTGGATCATCATACACCGCGCGCAAGGTACGAATGGCGATATCGGCATAGCGCTGGTCGCCCTCCAAACGATAAAGGAAGGCGGCGGCCTGGGCGAGATAGGATCGGGCATAATTCCAATTCTCCTCGGTGCGTTCAAAATAGTTGAGATCTTCGGAATCTACCCGCTCGCGTAGGGCCTGTAGGCTAACTCGGTGATGCGGTGAACCGTCACTGAGATGTGTGCGGATTTGGGCCATACGAACATCAGTGGCCAGGATGGGACCCGTAGCAATTGGATGGCGACTACTTCGAGCACAGCCCATTAACCCAATTATAAGAACACTTAACAGCATTACGCTCAGTACAAAGCGCTCAATCATGACGACTCCGTCCTTCTTTAATGTGACTGTAAAACAAGGGGCATGGACACTAAAGGTCTGACCATCGGCGCCGCAAGGGAAATACCCTCGATAAAGCCAGCTCGTTGCCGGCAACTTATGCCTTGGCTTATTTCCAATACTGTATTCTGGATTTTAAACTTGCCCCGGCCTCTCAAATAGGGAGAAATCAGATGATTGGCGAAAAGCGGTATGACTTGCCCTATTCCCATGTAATAAAAGTCATGGCATGCCCCCTGATGTAGCGGAGAGCAGCTATGCAAAAATATGGCGAGCAGTGCATAGGGTTCATCTATTTGGGTGACTCAAGCCCGTCTCCTGCCGGGATCGAGTAATCTGCCCCAGCGGCCCAGCGACCTGACTTCAATGCTTTCCTGAGAAACGGGTTACCCGCTTCGCCGGCGCTGTCTTTTCAGGCCACTCAGGAGAGTGGCGCCGGTATGGGTAAATCCATAATCGCTGAACGATGAGACCCTTCGCCCTTCCTTGGGCCAGTTGAAGGCCATGCTGATGGGGCATGGATGAGACGCCGGAATATCTTTTGGGATACCAGCTGCGCCGGGATCCGCAGTTAGCGGACTGGCAGCTGCTGGATCAGCGGCAGCGGCTGCTGCTGCGGGGCAGCCTTCAGGACTGCGCCAAGCTGCGGCTGCGCCTTTTGCGCCAACGCTACGGCCCCGGGCGCATGAATCTGCCCCTGCGCACCTTCGGCGGGCGCCAATTGTGGATGGATATCCTCCTCTGCGCCGGATGGCGGATTCAGCAGCATGTGGTTAGCGGCCATGCCAGACTCCTAGATCCCCAGCTTCGTCGCCGGGCCTGGGGCAGTGTGGCGCAAATGCGCATTCACTTGGAGACAGAGCGCCTGCGCCAGGGCCTGCGCTGGCAGCAGCCCCAATTGGTTCTGCTGGTCCACGGCATTCTGCGCTCGGCGCAGTCCATGAATGGGCTGGCCAGACATCTCAATGACCAGGGTTTTCAGGCCCATACCCTCACCTACGCCAGTTCCCAGGTGGGCGTCGAGCGGGCCGGGGCCTGCCTCGCCAATCTCATCCAAGGGCTGGTTGGCATCGATCGCCTGGATTTGGTGGGGCACAGCATGGGCTCCCTAGTTATTCGCCAGGCCTTGGCCCAGTTGGGGCCCGAGCAGCAGGCGCGCATTGGCCGCCTGGTCTTCCTCGGGCCCCCCTCCCAGGGATCGATGGTGGCCGAAAGCATGCATGATTGGTGGCTCTATCGCTGGCTCACTGGCCCCGCTGGCCAAGACCTGCGCCCTGGATCGGCGCAGCAATTGGCGGTGCCCAATCATCCCACCCTGGTGATCGCCGGCAGCCGGGGCATTGGCATTGGCCGCCTGCGCGGCATTGGCAAAGAAAGCGACGGCACGGTGAGCCTGGAGGAGGCCCAGCTCCCCGGCGCGACGCTGCACACTCTGCCCACCGGCCATTCGTTTATGATGGATAATGTCGAAGCACAGGTGGCGGTTTGGGCCTGGCTGCGGGGAGAGCAGCCGCCAAGGGCGGGAAGTTAGGGGGAATTCTCAATTCGCGGGGCGGGAATTGCATCCCAGAATTACGGCCGCCTTTAAAACTCGCTTAGCACCCAGCGGAATGCGAAGAGCTAGAATTTCGTGCTGAGCTTCCCGCCCTCAAACCCGCCAGCTCAGCCGCAGTGATTGGCGATCATGGTGGTGCGGCCACCGGTGATTCCGGCTTCGACATTGGCCTGGGCTTGACGGAATAATTGCCGGCCCATGGGGGTTGGGTATTTGCGGCTGACGCAGGCCATGCACAGGGAGCGCTGGGGCAAACCGATGGCGCTGGCAACCTTGTCCACCGGCAGGTAATTGAGGCTGTCGGCGCCAATGGCGTCGGCCATGGCGCGCCGGGTTTCCGCTGGCAGTTCGCCCTGCAGGGTGGGCTTATCGGTAAAGCGCGGGGCGAAGAGCTCGCCAATGGTTGACATATCAATGCCATAGAAACAGGGCGCCATAATCGGTGGACAGGCGATGCGCACGTGCACCTCGGCGGCGCCCCCCTCTTCGCGCATATAGTCGATGAGATAGGCAAGGGTGGTAGAGCGGACGATGGAGTCGTCGACGAGAAAGATTTTACGGCCCTGCAGGATGCCGCGCAGGGCGACGAATTTGCGGCGCACCTTGGCCGCGCGGTCATCGGTTTCAATGAAGGTGCGGCCGACATAGCGGTTGCGCACCAGCCCTTCGATGGAGGGCAGGCCCAGGGTATAGGCGAAGGCATCGCCGGCGGCCTTACTGGTGTCGGGCACCGGGACCACAATGTGATCGGGGGTTACGGTTTCCGATTCCAACTCTGCCAGGGCCACACCGAGGCGGGCCCGGGCGGCATAGACGCTTTGGCTCTCGATGGTGGAGGCAACATTGGCGAAGTAGACCCACTCGAAAAAACAGTGGGCAGGGCGACGCTCGGGAACAAAGCGTTCAACCCGCAGGCGCCCCTGTTCAACGATGAGGGCGGTGCCGGGGGCGACATCAACGATATCGCGTACCCCCATATTCTGCAGGGCGATGGATTCGGAGGCAGCAAGCAGGTAGCCATCACGAAAGCCATAGCAGAGAGGTTTAATGCCCACCGGGTCGCGGGCCACCACCAGATCACCGGCGGCATTGATAAGGGCCAAGGACCAGGCCCCGTCGATAACTCGGCAGAGGGCCCCCAGGGCCTTGCGCCAATTGGCCTTGCGCTGGCCCCGCTGCTGAAAGGCGAGGTAGTGCATGAAGAGTTCGGTATCGGAATCGGGACGGGTGAGGTGATACCCCATTTCGCTTACCAGCTTGCCGGCCAATTGCTGGTGATTCGCGACATTGCCATTGAAGCAGAAACTAAACCACTTAAAGGGTTTGCCGTGCACCCGCTCGAGGGGCTGGGCGTAGCTGACATCATCGGCGCCGCAGGTGGAATAACGGGTATGGCCAATGGCTATGGTGCCGGCCAAGCGCTGCATCAGCGCTTTGTTTGCCACTTTGTCGGCGAGTTTAAACACCTCGCTCACCGCGCCTAATTCCTTATGGGTGCGGATCAGCGGCCGGCGCTCCGGCGAGAAGGTGGAAATGCCGGCCGCCAACTGGCCTCGATTTTGAATATCGAGCAGCATGCCGGGAATCAGCCGAGCGGCGTCAACCGGATCGGCAGTTTCCAAACCGCCGGCCTCGTGTCCGAGGTAGGCAGCAACGGCGATGCCGCATTCATCGCGTACGGAATCATCGAACATCAGCGTCTCCGAAGCCTTGGCCGGTGATCAGTCAGATTGGGTTGACGGCAAGCCGATCCTGTCCGCCCAGATAAGGACGCAAGGCCGCAGGTACCTCCACCCCGCCATCGGCGGTCTGGTAATGTTCCAGCACCGCAATCAGGCAGCGCGGCAGGGCCAGGCCGGAACCATTGAGGGTGTGGGCGATCTGCGGCTTGGCTTTGGGTTCTGGGCGGTAGCGCAAATTCATGCGGCGGGCCTGGAAATCAGCGCAGGTGCTGACACTCGATACTTCCAGCCAGCTCTCGGTGCCGGGGCTCCAAACCTCTAAATCATAGGTGCGGGCCGAGCCAAAACCGATATCGCCGGTGCACAGGTCCAAGACCCGGTAGTGCAGGCCCAGGGCCTGCAGCAGGGCCTCGGCATGGGCGCGCATGGTTTCCAGGGCAGCTTCCGATTCCTCGCTTTTGGTAATCCAGACCATTTCCACCTTCTCAAACTGATGGACGCGGGTTATGCCCCGGGTGCCAATGCCGGCGGCCCCGGCTTCGCGGCGGAAACAGGGGGTGTGGGCGCAGAAGCGCAGAGGCAGCCGCGATCCTTCGAGAATTTCGCCGGCATAGAGATTGGTCACCGGCACCTCGGCGGTGGGAATCAGCAGCAGATCGTCTTCCCGGGTGGCGTAGAGCTGATCGGCAAACTTTGGCAGCTGGCCGGTGCCCAGCATGATTTCCGGACGCACCAAAAAGGGCGGCGCCACTTCCTCATAGCCATGGGCCCGGTGCTGATCCAGAAAGAAGCTGACCAGGGCCCGCTGAAGGCGAGCGCCATCGCCGCGATAGGCGACAAAGCCGGATCCCGAGAGCTTGCTGCCCCGGGCGAAATCAATAATCCCCAAGGACTCGGCAATATCCCAATGGGGCTTGGGGGGGAAATCAAAGGCTTGGGGCTGGCCCCAGCGCGCCACCTCCACATTGTCCTCAGCGCTGCGGCCCTGGGGCACACTGGGCAGGCAGGGATTGGGGAGCACTAAAAGGGCGGCGGTCAGGGCCTCCTCGGCCGCGGCGCGCTGCGTATCCAGCTGTTTGGCTTCTTCGCTGAGCTGCCGGGCATGCTCTTTCGCCGCGCCCACATCCTTGCCCTCGCGCGCTGCCTGGCCAATGGCTTTCGATGCCTCATTGGCCTCGGCGCGCTTGCCTTCGGCCTGGGTTTTCAGGCGCCGCACCTCGGCATCACTGGCTAAGAGATCGTCCACCGATACGGATTCCCCCCGATCCTTCCAGGCCTGGGCAAAGGTTTCGGGGGCAGCGCGAAAGGCGGCAAGATCGATCATAACAGCATCCCTCAGACTGGCAGAGCGGTGCGCGGACTGATTTAAACGGGCCGGCACCGGCACGAGTCGGGGAGGATAGGCTCAGTGGGTGAGGGACAAGGGGCGTCAACCATCGGCGCTGGGTTCGAGGGGCGCATCGGCCGGGGTGAAGTGGAAACGATGGTCCTGGAAGGGGAAGAGCAGCTCGAAGACCGCCGGCCCCGTTTCATCGGCCCGCTCCACCGCACCATTGGGGGGATTGTGCTGAACATCCACCGCCTGTAGCTGACCAAAGCCATCGCGCAGAATGAATGACACCGCCCGCAATACCACCTCACCAATCAATACCTCCATATCGGCGAAGGTGGCAATCGCCCCATCATCGGCGATGAGGCGCAGGAGGTAGGCCCCCTCGGTGCTGGCCTGAAGGGTGGTGTCGGCCTGGTTAAGGGCGCCAATGACGAGGGCCGCCGGGCCCTGCTGCTGTTGCCAGAGGACACTCACCAAGCCCGGATCCGTAGGCAGGCCATCATCGAGCACCTGGGCCTGCAGCGGCAGTTCAATCCCGATCGGCCCCTGCAGGGTGGCCAGGGAGATGGCCGGGCCAATATTGCCCGGACCGGGAGCCGCCAGCCCCGCTACCTCGGCGGCGCTCAGTGCCCGGCCTTGGTAGATCAGCACCTCGTCGATCAAACCGCGGAAGCTGCGGTCTTCACCGACATCCGTGTCCAGCATGCCGAGGATTACCGGATTGCTCGCCGTCGGAATACTGGTCTGGGCCTCGGAGGCGGTGAGCACCAGGGCCCCATTGAGATATACCTTGAGCCGCTCCGCCTGGGGGCTGCTGCCATCGAAGACCACCGCCAAGTGGCTCCACTCGGCGGCCGGAAGACCGATGCCAAGGGTATGGCGATTGCTGCCGATATCGATGGTCAAACGGTTATCGTCAAAGAGGAAGAAGCTCCAACAACGGCCGGAATTTCTCGTCGTCCGCTTGGATAAAATTCCGCGCACGGTGCTATTAAAATCGCTGGGCTGTAACCAGAAAGACCAACTCATACGACTGGCACCGTGCAGGTTCTCAGAATTGGCCACCACCCCGTATTGCCCATTGGCGGTGAAGTCGAGGGCCCCGCGGAACTGGCCGCCA
The DNA here is from genome assembly GCA_007695355.1 of Planctomycetota bacterium. Lineage (GTDB taxonomy): Bacteria > Planctomycetota > UBA11346 > UBA11346 > UBA11346 > REDP01. Next base: position 15,948 of record REDX01000188.1, on the reverse strand, counting down.
TCAGGACGCCACTGCGGACCATTGAAGAGGGTAACATGACGCCCATTGCCGGAGCTATCGGCGGCGCTGCTGCCCCCCTCCTCATTCAACTGCAAGCGCAGGGCCAAATCGTCGGCCGGGGGATCGGTAAGGCTGCCATGATTGCCCACGCTCACCGCAAAGTCGCGCTCTGTCGCCAGCAAACCATCGTCGGCGCGCAGGCGCAGGACATAGGCACCAAGGGAGCTAAAGCGAACGGCGCCACTGGCTGACTGCGGTGACTCAAAGACCACCGAGCCCGGACCGGAAACCAGCGACCAGCTGCTGGTTAAGGGGCCATCGCCCTTGCCATCATCGCTCACCTCGACATCAAGGATTAAGCCCACCCCCTCGGGGATGGCGGCCACCGCGTTCGCAGGCCGGTGCACGGTAATCACCGGCGGGTAATTCTGATCGGCATCAATAATTGTCACCGTCGCCGAGGCCGAAGAACTCACCACATAGCCCCCGGCATCGGCGGTGAGGGTCAGCACCACCGTCTCGTCGCCCTCGATCAATCCATCGGCCAGGGCCACCACCGCAATGCTGACGCTGGATTGGCCATCGGGAATCAGCACCGAACCAGATAAGGTTTGATAATCGACGCCGTTTTCAGCCGTGCCGCTCAGTTGGTAACTGACCGTCAAATCACCAATGACATGGGTGCGGCTAATGGTGAACTCGCCATTGCCAATTCCCGTGCCCGGCTCGCCTGCTTCGGGTATAGTCGCACTGACGCTAACCACCGGCACCGATTCACCGGTTACGGTAACCCAGGCCTGACCGCTAGCACCACCGTCGCTGGCGCTAATCGCAAAGGGCCCGCCGCCTACGCTGGCGATATAATTCCCATCGCCGTCGATACTTCCCACCTGGGCCGACCACTGGGGATTGGCAGCGATAATCGCCCCCTGGGGATCCCACAGGGTGGCGCTGAACTGCTGGAGTTGTCCCTGCTCAAGCACCACTTTATAGGGGGATATGGTTAGTAGGTTTTGCGCATCCGGAGAGGCCACCGTGACCGTCACCGATGAGGAAACCATCTGCCCACGGGGGTCGGCAATCAGCGCTTGCAGGACGTAGGTCCCTGGAACCTGGAAGGTGGCGGTGGTTTGCTTGGCGGCATTCGTGCCATTGGCGCTGAAGCTCACCGGGAAGGGACCGCTGGTAACCGTCCATAGGTAGGCGAGATTGGCCTCGCCGCCATCATCGGCACCAAGCACGCTCAACTGACTGCTTGCCGGCACCGTCGAGAGACTAGAAGGGCTAGCGGCGGCGGCGGTGGCGATGGTCGGCGGGCTATCTTGGAGAACAAAATTCTGGCCGGTTATATCGCTGCCGCCGAGGGTCACCGATCGGCTGGCCGGGGTAAAGCTGCCGGTCCCCAGTGCAGCGGACAGGGTATAGGTGCCAGCGATGAGATTGCCCAGCACATAGGCGCCATCGGCCCCAGTAACCGCGGAGGCCGAAGCGGCACCGCTGGCACTCACCGTTGCCCCGGAAACCGGAATGCCGTTCACCGTTACCACACCGCGAATCTGCCGGTACACGATGCTGGTGGTAGCAAAGGAGAAGTTACGATTGCTGAGATTGGCGTTGACGGTGAGGGGATTACTCCAGCCATCGAGACTGAAGAGGTAGCCATCGGCGCTACTGACCACGGTATAGGTCCCCGGTGGCACTTGTAGGGCATAGTCGAAAAAGCGATTTTGTCCCTGACGAACGGATGATCCGGTGACGGAGGCGCTGCCCGCGCGCACCGTAATCGGGACCCCTTCCGCATTCACCGAGACCCGACCTGTAATGCTATGATAGGTGCGGTTAATCTGAATGCCCGTGCGATTGGCGCCGCTCACCGTCACCGATACGGGGGTAAATTGCATACGATCTTTATAGGCGGTAGCCGCCCCGGTACCGTCGGGAATATTATTGAGGGTCCAGGCCCCATTGCTGTCGCTGAGGGTGCTCATACCGGCCAGCACCACGGTGGCCCCGGGCACGGCGACCCCCTGATCGCGGACGCTGCCGGAGACGCTGTAGGTGGCGCCGCCCTGGATCGAAGGCCGGGGCTCTTCGGCATGGAAGTCCTTGCCAAACACCCGCTGCCCGGCGCTGAGGCTCACCGGATTGCTAAACTGGGCGGTGAGGGTGAGGCCTTCGGCGCGGGCGAGCACCGTATGCGAGGTAGCGGCCAAACCGGTTAATTCATAGCTGCCATCGCTATTGGTCCAGGCCTGGGCGGTGGTGCCAATGCTGACCCGGGCATCGGCCACCGGATGGCCGCCCCACAGCACCCGCCCGGCAATGCGCGCGCTATTGGCCGGTGTGCCAACCGTGACCACCAGGGTCTCGGAAGCGATACCACCGCGCATATCGCTTACCGTTACCTTGACCTTGTATTGGCCGGCGCTGCCCCAGCTGCGGCTGGCGTTGGGGCTATTCTGCCCAGAGGCGGTAAATTGGCTTACCGGATCGAATTCCCAGCTGTAGGCGAGGCTGTCACCATCGGGATCCGCGGCGACTACTGAGAAATCCACCGTTTGATTGGTCGACACTTCCAGGGCCGAGGCGGTAAAACTGCTAATCACCGGCGGCTGATTCTCGGGGAAACTGCCGAGATTGATCACCACATCGAGGTATTCATCGCCGGGGGTCTGGGTATTCACCGCCACCGGGGTAATATGGACGCCGGCCACCGCATCCGAATAGGTGCGGCCAACTCGCAGGGCCCCATCGCGCTTATCGGCATTATCGATGGTCCAATAGTTCGAAGGCTTGCTTGATTGATTGATAAAGTTCGTCGCGTCATTGGTAAACGGCGTCATATCCAATAGAATGGGGTAGGCATTACCGCTGGTGGCAATTTCAACCAACAGCCCATTTCTAAAGAAGTTTTGGGCATTATTATTCCACGGGGCATAGCGATAGCTCAGCCAATAGCGGTAGATCTGACTGCCGGTATAGATAGTTGCCGGCGCTTCGATACGCAGGGCCCGGGGCGTTGTCACCTGCTCGCGCACATCGTGGCGGTAAATGCGGAAAGTGCCGCTGGTATTGACTAACTGCACATCGCTGCCACTACCCGTGGAAGAGGTATACAATCCCATGCGCAGCTTTTCCATGGGGGCTATATAGGGCTTGGTGGGATCGTCGATTTCGCCGCCGCTCTGGGCGCTCATAATGGAAAAATAATGGCCGTATTCGATCAATTCATGGAGATCGAAATCGGAGACGTAGCCCCCCGGCCGCGCATCCTTGCCCAAGGGGTGGGGCGAATCGGTGCGCCAGTAATAGGCGTGAAGCAAACCAAAATTATGGCCGAATTCATGACCGGCGGTGCGCAGGGAAGTATAGTCGCTGCGCAGATGCGCGCCCTGGGCTCCCAGATAGGCTATGCCAGCGTAAGCAAACCCCGGTCTATTACTGGTCACCACTACATCGAGATTGTAGTCACGGAAATCAAAGCCCTGGGCATTGGCAGCGCTACGGGCATGGTTGAGGAGGGTGGCAAAAGCGGTTTTATAGGTCGATGCATCTTCGGGCAGGGTGACAATCACCGTGTCCATGAGACTCTCACCGGGGGTATTGCCCTGGATCGCCTCGAAATAGATGCGATTGCGCGAGACATTGCGGAAGTATTCACTGGTCACCTGCATGCGATTACGCGCGGTGGTGGTCGTAATCGGCATAAAGTCCGGGGCTTCATCGGCGAAGCGGGCAATCATATAGAGGACCTTATTCGGCCCGGTGCGGTTTGGCGGTGCCGCGGCGTCCTCTAAAGGAGATGCAATCTGATCCGGTTCACCGCCAATAACGGCCTCATCATTTCCCAACAAAACCACATCTGAAAATTGGTACGTACCACTGAGCATGCCATCCCAGTCAGCGGTGGGGTAGGCTATGTGTTCAATACCGTCCCATTCTAAACGATAATTGAGGGTGGCCACGCTGCCCTCTGGCGCATCATCGGGGGGCATCGCGCAGAATATCCAGAGATGAGCCGGGCCCTGGCGCCGCTGCTCCACCATGTCCCGCAATTCCGCCGGCAGGGCCTGACGCTCGGCCTCATCCAGGGCCAATTCCAAAACCAATTGCGGATGCTCTTGGGCCAAGGAGCGCAGTTCCTGCTGACGATTGGCCAGCAATTGGGCGAGGTTATCCCCTGCTGGCGCCTTCACCGCAGCCCCGGCTTGGCCCTGTTGGGCCTGCTGCCAGGCCCGGAAGGCATCGTTGGCAGGGGTGGCTGGCCGGGCGGTGGGGCCACGCTGGGGCAGCTGCCGGGCACAGGCCGCGCAGGCATGAACGGCATGGCCACAGCCGTCAGCGGGGACAGCCCGCTCTTCTTCCTGTAAAAAGCCATCGGGCAAGCGGAAGACCTGGTCGCCCTCGAGGGCGGCACTGACGCCAGTCCAGGCCAGCAGCAGGGTCAACAGCAGGGCGCGCCAGGGGCTCATGGATCGCTGGCGCGAACATGCTTGTTGATCGGTTACAGGGAGATGAGGTTTGGGGGAAGTCATGTGGGGCATGGCTTAACATTGCACAAAACATGCCAAGACCATGCCAGGACCAGCCGTTTTCCCTAAGTATTGCCCAAACAGCTGATTGAGTGGGACACCTTAACCATTGTGTGGGTGAATCCCTCTCGACAGCCACTCTTTTGCGCGCATTCTTTTGTGTAAAAGAGTGCGCAAGTTGTATAAGCCCCCCGTATCTCAAACGCCCCCCGAATCCTTCCCCGGCGAGGATGGGGGCAGCGCTGACCCCACCTGGCAGCAGTATTACCGCAGCCTGCCCCATCCCTCCACGGACCTCGCCCAGACCCTGCGGCGGCGCCACCCACCCGCATCCCTGCCCAGCCTCGTCGCCCAGGCCCAGCTGCAGGCCGAGGGCATGACGATGGCACCAATGCCAGCTGCCCAGTGCCACGAAGCCATGCGCTGGATTGCCCGCGCCCTCGACCACCCACAAATCGACACTCCCCTGCGTTTATTTCTCCTGCGGCTGGCGGCCAATCTGGATTTTAGCCAGCAGCCGGGGCCCGAGATAGGCGCACGCATAGCTCTCATTCGCCAGCTCACCACCGACGATATGAACCCCGCCTTCCGCCTTATTGCCCCACGGGCGGAACTGCGCTGGTCTCTGAACCAGCGCAATGTTGCAGCCATTGAACGTATCATCGAAGAAGGCTGGGCCATCTGTCGCCCTCATCCGGAAAGCGATCAGGCCCTGGAGTGGCTGGTGCACCACTTCGGGGTGGCGGTAGAGCGCAAACACTTCTGGGAAGCTGATCGCATGCTTGCCAACCTTGAGGCCCAACACCAACGGGTAACCGAACGCATCGGCTTCGATCTCACTTACGGCAAGATAAACCTCCTTCTCAGCAAGGGACTGGGAGATGAAGCCATCGCTGCCCTGGACGAGGCCGGAATGAGGGATGACGACACTCGACGGGTCTACGCACATCTCCTCTCTGGACACATCACAGCGGTGCGGCAATTGATCAACCGATTCCACGCCGGTGCACCCTATGGCCAATTTTATCGCGGATTGCTAGGCCTAGCCGAACAGGATTACGGCTTAGTGCGCGATTGCGTTCGCCGCCTACGGCAACATAGCCCGCCACGCACAGCGGCCTGGGATTGGCGCGGGGAGGATCTTCTTGCCCTTCACTTATCACTTAATCGAAAACGCTGCGATGAGGCCCATTACCTCCTCAGCCATATGGACCCAGGAGCCGATTTTGGCGACTGCCATGGCGAGTGGATGAGGTATTACTATCATCGCGGTCAGTTCAGCGAAGCTCACCACCACTGGCAGCAGCTGCAGCGGCGCGGCCCGCACCTTGTCAAACAAAGCCTGGCCTGGGCCAGCGACCTTGGAGCCGTGGATTTAGCACGGATTATGGAGCCCAACTTAAGCAACGAAGTCAAGACCAAACAGCCCTCTCTCACCGGCAACCAAACACGTACCCTTATCGGCAGTTCCACCGAAATGAACGAAGCCCGTCGCCTCCTCGATCGTTTTGCCCCGCGCCCCGAGACGGTGCTTTTGATTGGCGAAACCGGATGCGGCAAGGAAATCGCCGCGCGCATTTTGCACCGCCAGGGCTGCCCACGGGGGGCCCCATTCATCGCCGTTAATTGCGCCGCCCTCACCGAGTCTTTGGCCGAAGCCGAACTTTTCGGCCATGTCCGCGGCGCCTTCACCGGCGCCAATCGCAGTGCACCCGGATTGATCCATCAAGCCCGCGGCGGCGTTCTCTTCCTTGATGAAATCGCGTCTACCTCGCCGCGCATCCAAGGCATGCTGCTGCGCCTGCTGGAAACCGGAGATTATCGACCGATCGGCTCAAGCCAAACTCAGAACCTCGAAGCCCGCATAATTGCCGCCACCCATTGCGATCTGGAAGAACTCTGTCTTCAAGGCCAGTTCCGCCAGGATCTTCAATTCCGCCTACAGCGCCTCACTATTCAACTGCCACCCCTGCGCGAACATCGCCAAGATATCTCCGAATTAGCGACGCATTTTATTCATCAATTCGGGCTTCAAAGACCTCCGATCATTGGCGATGATCTCCTCGCTGCCTGGCTGGATTACGCTTGGCCGGGCAATGCCCGTGAATTACGCAATGAGATTGAAGGGATGTTGGTGCTCTATGGTGATGAAGAGGTTTTACATCGCCGTCACTCAGGCATTTTCCGCTCTCGCGTCTCTTCTGCCCGTTTGCCCGTCGTTACACCTCGGCGCCCAAGTGTGCCGGCCAACTCCCCACCCGTTCCCCCTGGCGGACGCAAGGTTTTACAGCGTCGAGAGCAGATTCTCGCTATGCTGCGGCGGGATGGAAGAATTACTCGCGCCATGATTATCCATGAATTGGGTTGCGCTCCCAATACCGCCACCGCCGACCTCAAAGAACTGGAAGACCAAGGCCTAATACAACGCCAGGTGCAAGGCGCCAATCTGCGCCTGAGTAGTTTCATTCTCAGCCCCGCACCGCCTTCCGATGAAAGGCTGCGTAAACCGCTGTGATTAATCGATGGGCCGCGGCGCCGCCAGCAGAAGGGCCTGGGTACCGATCAAATAAACCTGAGAAAACTGCCAAGTACCGCTTAGTAAATCATCGTATTCTGGCAACGGGGTGAGGGCATAGCGATCTTCTCCAATATGCAGCCAGCGCTGCATCGATGGCACCGGTGGCGCATCGGGCAGGGGCGAGACAGCAATGATTACCAATTGTCCGCGGCCCTGCCAGGGGCGCTCGCTCATCGCCGCCGCCGCCGGGGAAAGACGCTGCCGCTGCTCTGGAGCTAGCAGGATGTCAGCCACGGCCCCGGGCTTTGCCGGCAGGGCTGCCGCCATCGCCCCCGCGCGTTGACGGGCCAGGGCCTCTAACCGCTGACGACGATCGGCGGGCAGATCCTGCCAGTTCCCCTGCTCGGCCTGCATTGCTGTTACCAACTGGGCATGGGCCTCAAGCAGGGATAAAGCGGGCTGAGACATGGCATCATCCTTGGGCTCAGCGGCGGGCCCTGCTGCCTGCTCGCGACAACGGCAGCAGCCAGCGGCAACGAGAGAGAAGGCAACAATCAGCAGGGCGAGATACTGCCAGCGCGGTGGATTCATGAAGGCAGCATCCTCACCAAGATGAAAAAATCCAGGGGCGACAATGGGCCACTGGCGGGACGAGGCAAAGCTTGTCTGGGAAAACCCTGGGCTGGATTCCAGGCTTCGATTGATCGCCTTGGCAGCGCGGGAATAAAATTCCTGAGTATCCGCGGAAACGGCAAGCGCAGTTAGTCAACCAAACTATTACGCAGGGTCATTATACGCCGTTGATACTCGCGATTACGGCAGCGGTTATGCAAAAGGTCCAGGCGCTTCATGAGGATGTTTTTGAGTTCTGGTGGGCAATCGGGGAGGGCTTCTACCAGGGGAAGTTCGATACGTTCCCAAATCGCATGCAGCTCGCTTTCGGGCTGCACCCGCTGCAGGTGCCGCAAGAGCCCCACCGCCAACTCACAGCGGCGGGCGCCAACCGCCACCAGGAAATCTTCACACTCACTGGCGAAGGCAGCGGTTGAAGCAGAACGGGCAAGGCGGGCAAGGGCAAGTAGGGCGATGATCACCACCGCCCCGGCGATAAGAAGAATGGTTAGGGCATGCATGCCGAGGCCTCCAAAATCAGCTGTTCGCCGGCGGCCAATGGGCGCTCCAGCACCGCACCGACCGCGGCCTTGCCATTGCAGCGGTAGTCGTTGCCCAAGCCGTGATGCAGCCGCAGGGCGCAGTCCCGGGTGGCGCGCACCCGCACTTGGCAAAGGCTGCCCTGGCGAAGCGTGGCGCCCAAGCGAATACCGCCAGCACAGAGCATATCATCAAAGCTCATATCGCGCCAGGCCCGCAGCGGTGCCGGGTAAACATGAATACCGTCGGCGCGCTGCTGGACGAGGAGTTCGCACAAGGCATGCAAGGCACCCTGACCAGCTTCGATCTGCATAATTTCATTGGCCGCCTGCTCGCCGGCCTCCCCGCTGCCCTGCTGAAATAGGGTGGTGGCGCCATAAAAGTGAGCATCGTGCAGGGTGCCGCGGCCCTCATTGGTGAAATGCTCCTGCCAATGATGCAGCCAGGCCACCGCGCCCTCGCCATAGCCACAGCGGGCCATGAGAATGGCAGCCCAGGGCACACACCAGCCGCTCCAGGCGCCGGGGCCAGAGCGAATCCAATGGTAGATGGAATGACGAACCACCTCGGCATGCTCTGAATCGGCGGGATCGATGGTACAGAAGGGGTAGATGGCACCCAGGTGAGAATGGTGACGATGGCTTTCCAAAAGATCCATGCCCTGCCATAATTCGATGCGCGGCACGCGGCGCTCAGGATATTCTTTGGTGTGGGGATGATCGCCAACGGTGTAGCGGGGCAAACGTTTGGCAACATCCGCCCAACGCGGATCCACCGCTTCGCCCAGAAACTTCGCCGCTGCAGGCAGTACCTGCACCAGGTAGTGGCAGCCCGCCAATTGGAAGCTGGCATTGCGCCCCCAGGCATCCATGCGTGCGCCCTTGAATTCCGGGCTCACCGATACCGGCAGGCAGAGGCCACCACCCTCGTCTTCCTCCATCATTGCCCAGTAGGTGGCGAAGGCGCCGGTCAATAGGGGCCAGGCCAATTCCTGGGCCAACTCCTTATCACCCGTGACCTGCACCTGCTGCCAGACCAATTGCGCCATCCAGGCGGTGCAGGCGCTATCGATGCAGCCGGTCCAAAAGGTGCCCACCGCCCGGCACTGATCGTCCACTGCGTGGGGCAGCATGAGGGCATCATCGGCACCGAAGAAGGCCCGCGCCGCCTGTCGCAATTGCGGCAGCCACGAGGCGATCAATTGCCACAGGGGCTGCAAGTGCTCGGGATGGCCGGTGGCCAGGCAAGGCCAATAAATCATTTCAATATTGATATTAAAATGATAATCACAGCTCCAGGGCGGCACCTGATATTCTTCCAGCCAGGGGCCCTGGAGGGTGGCCGCCACTCCGCCGGGAGTGGTCAGGCAAGCCTGCTTATAGAGACCATAATCCCAAATTTCCTGCAGACGACTATCCGGTAGGGCCACCCGTGCGCTGCGCGCCACGTACCCAGCCCACCACTGGTCTGCCCGCGCCTCGGCAGTGGACACCGCCGCCGCATCTTGCGCCCGGGCCTGAGCGATCGCCGCTGCGGATTCCCCCAAGGCGGTGGCCAACCGTAGCTCGCCAGAACTCAACTGCCAGGCCAGGGCGGCCGGAGGATCCTCTGGCAGATCCTGCTGCATCGACCCTCCCTGCTCCGTCAGCTCGATATGGGGAGCCTGCATGCCAAAGCGCTGCCGCCCTTGGGCAATCCATTCCCAGCTTGGACGCAAGACGATGGCCGGCTGCGGGCAGTCCGCCGACAGGCGCAGCCAAGCCAATTCGGCGTCCATCGCTAAGCGCAGTTCGGCCTGAAATTCTAATGGGCTGCCATCGGCCTGCCGCCGGCCCAAAGTGATGTGCAAGCGGCCGCTGTGCGTATCCAATTCGGTGCGCAGGGGCCGCAGACCATCGGGGAAATGCAACTCTAATCGCCCCAAACCCAGCTGAGTTGGACAGGGTGGCTGGCCCGCTTCGGCAGCGGAAACGGCAAAGGCCCGACGCAAGGCCCCTTCATCGCCACGGCGCAGAAAATCCGCCACCTGCTCATAGCTGGTGCGGCTGGCAAAATCATTGCCGCCACGGTGATCCCAGAAACCAGCGCGGCCAACGGTGAGATGCAGGGCCTCATCCCCCCAAACCATAAGGCCGAGGGTGCCATTGCCGAGCAGGGCGCCGGTGTGGGTGCGAGGTAGTGGGAAATGCCAGGTTAGGTGTGCCATTGAGCAAGAGCCTTGGCCAGTCGGGCCGGAGGCAAGGAGGAAGGGAAGAAGGCTCTCGGGGGTCGCCGAGTCGATGACGAGAAGCCCAGCTCAGATACTTATCGCGTCGGTCGCTTTTGGTCTTTCGTCGCCCGCTTTGTTCTGGGCTATTGTGTTTATCGCCGGCCTGCGCCTTGCATTCCCGCCGTCCGCTCAAACCTGGGCCACCCCATGCCCGCCACCCAGGCCCCCATCCATAGCGGTGCTGCCGCCCTGCTCGCCCGGCATTATGTCGACGACGAGCGGCTGGTTGCCCTGGTTTCGAGCCTGCAGGTCGATGGCGATACGGTGATTGGCGGGGTCCACGGCGGCCTCTTCCCCCTGCTTATCAGCAGCCTACGACGGCAACTGCAGGGCCAGGCTGGCGATCAGCCGCAGCTGGTGGTGGCCCCCGATCCCGAAGCCCTGGTCGACGATCTCGAGGCCCTGGGCCTGCAGGCGGTGGTGCTGCCAGAGCTTGAGGACCACGATCCTGAGGAAGGGGACGATCTCGACCTCGACCTTTTGGGACGGCGGCAGCGGGCCTGCGAATCCTTCCTTGCCGGCGCTCTGATGGTGGCCACCAGCCGCGCCGTGCAGCAGCCGGTGAGCGATCTCGCCGCCCTCGGTGCCGGCAGTATCAGCATACGCGTTGGCGACACGGTGGACATTAATGAGCTCGCCGAACGCCTCTGCGAGCAGCACTATCGAGTAACCCCGCTGGTGGAGGAACCGGGTACCATTAGCCAGCGCGGCGGGGTGTTGGACCTTTGGCCATGGACCGATGAATTACCCCTGCGCCTAGAATTCTTTGATACTGAAGTGGAGAGCATTCGTCGCTTTGAGGCCGATAGTCAAGAGACCGTAGCGCGGCTGCAGGAGGTGCGCTTGAGCGGTAGCCTGAGCGGCGCCGCCACCCGCAGCCTCTGGGAATTTTTGAGCCCAGCGCCGATTATCGTCCTTGGCGATGTGCCCCTGCGCGGCCGCCTGCGCGCCGACCACGGCCGGCGCGAACTGCGCCTAGCCACGATCACCAGCGCCTCAGATGTAGCCGATGGCGCCAGCACTGCCGTCGAACGCTTTAAGGGCGATCTGCACCGGGACCTGCGCGAGCTGGAGGCGGTCCGGGATGAGGGCCTGCAGGTGCTGGTCTTGGCGCGCAATCATGAAGCCGCCACCGCCCACCAGGAAATGCTCCAGCAGCATGGCATCCCCGGCGCAGTGGCCCTGGGCCGCCTCAGCGGCGGCTGGCGCGATCAGCACCTGGGCCTCTTAGTCATCCACGATTTCGAACTGGCCCACCGCCTGCCCCAGCGCCGTAGCCCGCGCACCCGGGTTGGCGGCGGCAGTCCCCTGGCTTCTCTGTCTGACCTGCGACCTGGTGACTATGTGGTCCATCTCAACCACGGCATTGGCCGCTTCCGCGGCATGACCACCCTCGAACGCCGGGGCTTCATGGAGGATTTTCTCCTCCTGGAGTTTGCCGGCGAGAGCAAGCTCTACCTGCCGGTTTCCGCCATCGATTTGGTGCAAAAATACATCGGTGGCGCCGGCCGCCATCCGCCCCTGGATCAATTGGGCGGCAAGGTGTGGGCCAAGCGCAAGGCCAAAGCCGAGAAGGCCATCGCCGATCTCTCCGGGGAATTGATTGAAGCCCAGGCCCAGCGCGAGGCCGCCAGCGGCCTGCGCCATCCCGCCGATGACGCCGAGCAGCGCCGCTTCGAAGCCAGCTTCCCCTTTGAGGAAACCGAAGATCAGCTTACCGCCCTGCGCGAAATCAAGGCCGATCTCGAAGCCCCCACCCCCATGGACCGCCTGCTCTGCGGCGATGTCGGCTTTGGCAAAACCGAATTGGCCCTGCGTGCCGCTTTTGCCTGCGTGCGCGGCGGACGCCAGGTGGCGCTATTGGCGCCCACCACCATTCTCGCCGATCAACACGAGCGCACCTTCGCCGGGCGCCTCCGGGATTTCCCGCTGCGCATCGCCTGCATGAATCGCTTTCGCTCCGCCGCCGAGCGTCGCGCCATTTTAGAGGAAACCCGCCGCGGCGAGATCGACATCCTCATCGGCACCCACGCTATTTTAAGCAAAGAGCTGCGCTTCGCCGACCTGGGTCTCTTAATTATCGACGAAGAACAGCGCTTTGGGGTGCGCCATAAGGAGCACCTGCGCAGCCTGCGCCACGGCGTTGATGTGCTTACCCTCTCGGCGACACCGATTCCGCGCACCCTGCATTTTTCCATGCTGGGCCTGCGCGATATTTCGGTGCTGGCGGAAGCCCCGGCCCAGCGCCTAGCAGTGGCAACCCGGGTCTGCCACTGGGACAAAGCCCTACTCAAACAGGCCTGCGAGCGCGAACTGGAACGGGGCGGACAAATTTTCGTTATTAACCACCGCATTGAGGATCTAGATAACATCGCATTTAAACTTGCCCGCCTGGTCCCCGAAATGCGTTATGAAGTACTGCACGGGCGCATGAACGAGGCCACCATCCACGGCATTATGGATCGCTTCCGCCGCGGCGAATTGCATTGCCTGATCGCCACCACGATTGTGGAATCCGGCCTCGATATTCCCAATGCCAATACCCTCATTGTTAATAATGCCCACGCCTACGGCCTGGGCGAGTTGCACCAATTGCGTGGGCGCATTGGCCGCTTTACCCGCCAGGCTTACGCCTATTTCGTGGTACCCGCGGCCAAGGCCCTGAATGAGGACGCGCGCAGCCGTCTGGAGGCAATCCAGGAATACGCCGGCCTGGGGGCCGGCTTTAAACTCGCCATGCGCGATCTCGAACTGCGCGGCGCCGGCAATCTGCTGGGCGCCCAGCAGAGCGGCCATATCGAAGCCATCGGCTACGAACTCTATTGCCGCCTGCTGGCCGAGGCGGTAAACCGCCTGCGCGGCGGTGCTGCTGGCGGCGGCGCCCACCCCCTCCTCGGCAGCGGCGGCAGCCATAGCCAGCGCCTAGCCTTCCCCATCGATGCCTACATTCCCGATGATTGGCTGGAAGCCCCGCAACTCAAATTTGAGCTGCATAAACTCCTCGAAGCCAGCCGCCGCCAATCGGATCTGGAACAAACCGCCCGCGTCTTCCGCGACCGCTTTGGCCGCCTTCCCGATCCAGTGGTACGCCTCTTCACCATCCACGCCCTCGACCGTCGCCTGCAGGAACTGGGCATCCAGCGCGTCGAACTCAAAGACCGTCACCTGCGCCTACGCCTGCACGCCGGTTTACCGGACATCCTCACCCAGGCCCAGCACCCAGATCTGGTGCATGTGCAAGCCGAAGAGGGCGCGGTCATCTGCTTCCTCAAAACCGCTCCAGACCAAGACCGGGCCCTCAATCTTCTGGCCCATATCTGCGCCCTTGATCTAGGCTATTTGGGACGCGGGTCGTAAAATTTCACCTGAAATTAATTTACACTTATGCTGTAGTAATTAATGAAAACTCCTTGAGCCAAAGCCGGCAAGAGGCAGTATTTCCAGTGATTGTGCCCCATATTGCCCGACTACTGCAAGCCAGCGGTCTATGCAATTCAGCACGAGTACCCATAGTCTATAAGACTGTAGCATAGCTCATATTTGGGAACACCCGCCATGTCTGATCAAGCGCACACCGAAAAAATTTTATTGGGCCTAGAGCATGCCCTGGACCGCAATGACCTCGAAGGATTTGTGCAGTTCGCTAAGCAAATCCCCATTCAAGACGTCGCGGATTTTCTTTTTTATCTTCACAGCAACCGAAGAGTTGATGCTTTTCGCCTCCTGCCGCGGGATCTCGGTGTCCAGGTCTTCGCTTATTTGGACCCAGAAGTCGGCGAGGGACTGATCGGTAATCTCGACGATCACGAACGCCAGCACCTCATCGCTGGTATGGATCCCGACGATCGTGCCGCCCTGCTTGAAGAACTCCCGGAAAAAGTAGCTGGCCAACTACTGACCGCCCTGCCCGCCGACGAGCAGGCTCTGACCAAGCGCATTCTCGCCTATCCTGAAGACAGCGTTGGTCGTCGCATGACCAATGAATATATGGCGGTGCGCGCCGAATGGACCATTGCCCAGGCCCTAGAGCACATCCGCACCCATGGGCGCGACGCCGAACTACTCGCGGTCATTTTCGTCACCGATGAACAGGGTCTTTTGCTCGACAGCTTACGCCTGCGTCGCTTCGTCTTGGGCGATCCCGGCGCTACTGTAGAAAGTATAATGGACCGTAAGTTCTCAGCTGTGCGCGCCGAGGATGACCAGGAAAAAGCCGTAGAAACCCTGCAGCATTACGACCTCTTAGCCTTACCGGTGGTGGATGCGAACAACCACCTAATTGGCGTAGTGACCATTGACGATATCATGGACGTGGCCAGTGAAGAATTCACCGAGGACTTCCACCGCCAAGGCGCGGTGGCCGATCTCGGTATGTCCCTGCGCGAAGCCACCATTGGCCTGTTGTGGCGCAAGCGCGTTCCTTGGCTGGTGACCCTGGTGTTTTTCAATATTCTTTCCGGCGCCGGTATCGCTTATTTTGAAGACACCCTGGAAGCGACCATGGCTCTGGTCTTTTTCCTACCCCTGCTCATCGCCTCCGGCGGCAATGCCGGCACCCAATCGGCCACCCTGATGGTGCGCGCCCTCGCCACCGGCGATGTGCGCATGCAGGATTGGATGCGATTGCTTATGCGCGAAATCACCGTGGCCATCTCCCTGGGCCTCACCATGGCTGTCGCCGTAGCCCTGGTAGCCTGGGCCCGAGCACCGGAAGTTGCCGTTGTGGTGGGACTTACTATGACATGTGTAGTACTGATGGGATCGCTGGTTGGCCTGCTGCTGCCCATCGTCCTCTCGAAATTCCGCTGCGACCCCGCCACCGCCTCTGGCCCCCTGGTCACCTCGGTGGCGGACGTCTGCGGCGTGCTGGTCTACTTCTCCATTGCCACCTGGTACTTAGGTATAGGTCAAATACCTGGCGAATAAGCCAGCCCATAACTGATCAGATGACGGCAACCTGCATGTGACATGGCAAGGGGACCCATCGCAGACAGCCCTAGTACACCGTCAAGATTCTAAACACACCCCTTGCCTTAAGATGAATAATGCAAATATGATTCAATCATGAGTTTGGATAAGACCTCCAATGAATTAGAACGCTTATTAGCAGCATGCCTGGGAAACTGCCCCCTGCCAATGGGGATGAATGAGGCTTTAGCTAAATTAGGTGATCGTGGGCAATCTGAATTTATGATGTCGCTGCGGCGACGGGAATGGGAACTTCAGCAGCAGCGCAACTGGCAGGATGCTTTATATCGCCTTTACGATATGCTGCCGGTGGGCCTCTGCACCATTGATGCTCAACTCACCATTCACCGCTTGAACGACAAGATGGCCAACCTTTGCGGCATTTCGCGGGATGGGCTTCCTGGACATAGCCTAGCCCGCATCCCTCACCAAAAGAAAGGTGGCGGGCGCCTTAAATTGATGTAAAAGGTTGTCATCACACGACCTACAACATCAACGAAAGGGCGTCC
>REDX01000078.1 GCA_007695355.1 Planctomycetota bacterium | reverse complement strand
GATGAAGGTAGCTGAAGGACGCCCTCTTCCACCAAATGACGCAGGAGGGCTGCAGAGACAGTTTGATAATCCGCATACCAGGCAACAGGATCGGACTGCGTACTTATGGGCTCATGGATGGGCTGACTACGCGCAGACAGCTCTTGACGAATGCGCAGAACGCCGCTCTGCCGCTCCTCAACTTGGCGGCGCAGCAACGGCTCCCAACGCTCACTGATAACAAACCGGCCCAGTCGATTAGCCTCGGCGGGATCAAGAACCTGGGTTTGTGGGGGGGCGTTGAGCGTTGCCTCAGCGCGACGCTTCAGGTCATCAAGATCGCGCAAGCGGGTATGCGCCTGACTGCGAGCAACCACTGCATCAGTGGGTGGGCGCAGTCCAGCAAGCTCGCGGTTGGGCTCAGGCGCGCGGGGCTTAAGCAACATGCCAAAATAGATCAACTGGATAATCAGTATGACCCCACAGATAATCCAGAAGAGGTAGGGTTTAATCTTCTTGAAATCCATGGTCAGCCTCCACCCAGGGCCGGCAATTCGGCAATGGGCGCCAGATCGCAACGGAAAGTTAGCGTATGCGTAAGAACGTCACGACGCTGCACGCGCTCGGCCTCTGGGGCCGGCTCGCCGGTGGCCGGATCACGACGCAAAGGATCCATAAAGAAGTAGTGATCGGGCTCGCGACGAATGTGCAAGCCCATCACATTGCCGAAGAGTCGTGGCAATTCATCGGTCGCGGGCATGGCTGCCCCTGTACCAGGATGCGCCGCCCGCCACATGGTAGGAGTCACCCGTAGATCAGATAAGCGCTGCAAAATCCGCTGGTTCATTTCCAGTTGGTTAATGCCATCCGGAACCCGGAATGCCACCACCACTTGACGGGGTCGGGCGAGGGGCTGAAAGGCATCCACGCCAGAGGGTGTCTGATTGGGAATCTCCAGGCTGTGAAAGTAAACCGGGGCAAGATGCGGGTGACCACCCTCAACGACATTACTCTCCGCCCAGGGAAGTTCCATCTCGCTTTGCACCAAATCCTGAATCATCCGGAAAATGCCCTGCTCCACTGCCTGAAGGGTGCCGATGTGGGCGGCATAATTGGCGTAGCCCATGGCCTCGCGGGTGATGGCAGGGATGCGTTCAATAATTGCCAGGGAGGCTGCTTCATTACGCTGATTCTCTTGCACCCCACGATGAATGCGCTGGATCAGCCCCCAGTTGGCCTCAAGGTAGCTTTTTTCAATCTGATAATTAATAATAAAGGCCAGGGGCAGAATCAAGAGAACTGCCACCGCTGCCCAGCGCTTGGCGCGCAAAATGCTTTGAATACGCAGGCTCGAGGGCAAGAGATTTACATTGGCTTTACCATAGCCAACACCTTGCAAACCTAAGCCCACTGCTGCGCCAAGGCTCTGCAAATCTTCAAGGAAATGGTCGCGATCCAGTCCGGGATTAATTTTTATTCGCTCGGTTTCAACCAGGGTGATAATGGCGTAACCCAGACGGTCGGCGATATATTGATTGAGGTTGGGCAGGCGGAAGGTATTTCCCGACACCACCATGCTTTCGAAAGTCGTATCCGGATTGGACGATTTATAGAAGCCCAAAGAACGTTGCACATCCGATACCAACTCGCCAAGGGACCCTTCAATCACCTTAAAGATTTTTTCAGCCTGACGACTCTCGGCAACTTGGCACTTAAGCTGCTCTGCTTCCTCGAAGGAAACACGGAATTTTTTCTGAAAGGCACGGGTAATATCAGATCCAGACACACCCAAATTGCGCATCCACATGCTTTCACCACGATACACTACCAAATCCGTATTTTCGGCCCCAACGTCGAGAATGATCACCGTCTCATCGTTGGAGAAATCCTGATCGTACTGGACGTAATTGTAGATCGCCAAGCTGGTAACCGAAATTCCCACTAGGTTGAGGCCCACCTGCTTGGCCTTGCCCACCAGATCGTCGATAATTTCATTGCGCACCGCGAATAGAGCAACGTCATAGGACGACTGGTCGATCGAGGGAGACTTGTGGTAGCCCCAGCGAACCTCGTCGAAATTGCCAGGAATTTGCTGACGCGCCTCCAACTCGACCATCTTGTCGAGCTTTTTCTCGTTGATCAGGGGGATATTGATGGTGCGAGCGAAGATCTGCCGACCGGAGAGGGCGGTAATCACGGGGGTAGAACCCAATTCTTCCCGCTGTGACAGGGACTGCAGAGCGCTGACCACGGCCGTATCGCGATCAACATTTTCGCCACTGGGAATGGGCTCAATGGAATACCCGAGCACCGAGACGCTATCGCCGGTGCGAGCCAGCTTAACCGCCTTAATACTGGTGTGCCCGATATCCAGGCCCCATACTACGGGATGAAAGTCCATGGGTGTCGTCCAATACAACCGGTGGGTGCGCGGCCTGAGCCCGAAAGCCCACCTTTGCCGTGGAGGCAGAAGCAGGACTTGCTGGTGCAGACCGGTGCGAGGGAGGGCTCGCGTCCATTGAGCATGATGCTTGCCTAGCCCAGGGTCAAAGTCCTGGCCCCAGCCTTCCTCCTCGGTGTGTCACCGGCAAGGAGGCGTAAAACCACCCCCAGATCAACGCGGCCGAGGTTCCACATTGGGATAAATGGCACATCCATGCCGATGCCAGGCACAGCTGCACCCTTGCGCTTAGGGTCCCCGCCCCCTATATCGTTCCATCTCAATAGACCGATACACCCGTCCGCCAGGAGCCCTCCATGAGCCGCAGCCTGTTTACTTCCGAATCCGTCTCCATGGGTCACCCCGACAAGGTCTGCGATCAGATCTCTGACGCGGTGCTTGACGCCCATCTCGCCCAAGATCCCAAGGCCCGTGTGGCCTGTGAAACCCTGGTCACCACCGGCTTGGTGATGCTGGCCGGCGAAATCACCTCCAAGGCCGTGGTAGATTACCAAGAAGTGGTGCGGCGCACCATCCGCGAGATCGGCTATACCGATGCGGGCATTGGCTTTGAGGCCGAAAGCTGCTCGGTACAAGTTGCCCTGCATCAGCAGAGTCCCGACATTGCCCAGGGGGTCAACGAAGGCGAAGGCCTGCATAAGGAGCAGGGCGCCGGCGACCAGGGCCTGATGTTTGGCTATGCCTGCGACGAGACTCCCAACCTCATGCCCCTCCCCGTGGACCTCTCCCACCGCCTGCTGGCCGAACTGACCAAGCTGCGCCAGAAAGGCAAACTGCCCTACCTGCGCCCGGACTCCAAGAGCCAAGTCACGGTGGAATATGACGGCGACACGCCAGTGCGGGTGCACACCGTCGTGATCAGCACCCAGCACACCCCCAAGGTAAGCCTGGCCACCATCCGCAAGGATCTCGTCGCCATGGTCCAGCGAGTGATCCCCAAAAAGCTCCTCGATAAGGACACGATCTATCACATTAATCCCACTGGGCGCTTTGAAGTCGGCGGCCCCCACGGCGACGCCGGGCTCACCGGTCGTAAGATCATCGTTGACACCTACGGCGGCATGGGCCGCCACGGCGGCGGTGCTTTTTCAGGCAAGGACCCCAGCAAGGTGGACCGCTCCGCCGCCTATGCGGCGCGCTGGGTGGCCAAGCACATCGTTGCCGCCAAGTTGGCCAAGCGCTGCGAGATCCAGCTCGCCTATGCCATTGGCGTTGCCCAGCCGGTGTCGATCAAGGTCGACAGCTTTGGCACGGGCGTGGTCGATGACAGCGTTTTAGCTGAAGCCGTACAGGCCATCTTCGACCTCACTCCCAAGGGCATTATTACCGGCCTGAATCTGCTCCGCCCCATCTACCGCCATTCCGCCTACCACGGCCACTTCGGCCGCTCCGAGTTCCCCTGGGAGCAGACCAGCAAGGTGCCGGCCCTGCTCAAAGCGGTAGAAAAGTTGATGAATCCTAGTAGCCCGGCGGCCCCCAAAAAGGCGCGCAAGGTCAGCGCCAAACCCGCCGCCAAGAAGGCCCCCAAGTCTGCCAAGGGCCGTAAACCCGCTGCCAAGAAGAGCGCTTAGTTCGGCCGCTAAGGGTGACAAGCCCCATCCCCCTCCTGGTGATTACCGGGCCCACCGCCAGCGGCAAATAGTAGCTGGCGGTGTCGTTAGCCCAGGCCCTGGATGGCGAGATCGTCAATGCCGACGCCATGGCCGTTTACCGCGGCATGGACATCGGCACCGCCAAACTCAGCGCCGCCGAGCGCGGCGGAGTGCCGCACCATGTCTTAGACTGCATCGATCCGGAGGACAGCTGCCAGCTCTCGCGCTGGCTCAGTCTGGCCGAAGAGGCCATTGCCGACATCCACCGCCGAGGACAGAGGGTGATCGTTGCTGGCGGCAGTCCCCTCTATGTGAAGGCCCTGCTCGAGGGCCTCTCGGCGGGCACCCCCCGCGATCCCGCCCTGCGCACCCAGTTGGAGCAGCGCCTGGCCCGTGAGGGCACCCAGGCCCTGTACGCGGAACTCCAGTGCGTCGATCCTGCTTATGCCAGCGAGCGCCACCCCAACGACCACCGGCGCGTGATCCGCGCCCTGGAGGTTTTTTACGCCAGCGGCACCCCCTACTCCCACTTCCACACCACCGATGGCATCCGCCGCAGTGACTACCGCAGTCTGCTGCTGGGACTGCGCTGGGACAAGGAAACCCTGCACCGGCGCATTAATGCCCGCTGTAAGCAGATGTTCGCCGCTGGCCTGGTGGAGGAGGTGCGCAGCCTGCAGCATCGACTCTCACCCGAGGCCCGCCAAGCGGTGGGCTATAAAGAGGTGATCGCCTGCCTAGAAGGCCGCATCAGCCCAGAAGATGCCGCCGAGCAGGTACGCCGGGCTAGCCGACACTTGGCCAAGCACCAACTCACTTGGCTACGCCGCTTCTCAGATCTGCACTGGCTGCCGGGGGATGCGCAGGACCTCTATGATCAATCCATGACCCTGATCAATGAGCGGGGATTGTGGTCAAAAGATTGCTAAATAAGACTGGCGTCTTGCCCTTCCGTGGATAGTATTCTTGAATACCTACTGAAGTGAGCGATGATATCTGCGGTGAGCAACTGGGCGCTGATGTACGCAATAGTCACAGCCAGATACTGCTCACCGCCGGCACCACCCTGACACCCACCCACCTGCGCACCCTGCGCATGTGGGGGATTCGCCGGATCATTCTTGCCAAAGAGGTCAGCGACTCGCCCACCCATGGACCCATCAGCCGGGAACAGATCGAGCGCTCGGCGGTGGTCGAACGACGCCGTTTTGCCACCTGCGACCTTGGCCATCCCGCCGTTCATCAACTCTTTCTCATAGCGGTGCGCCGCCGCGCCGAATCTCGTGTCGTAGCACCAGGCACCACGCCATGAGTACTGCAGACGATCTCAGCGATCTGCTAGCCCGCGTGCGCAGCCCCATGTCCCTGCCCGACTCCTTTACCCGGATCGACGCAGTGGTGCGCTCGCCCACCTCCGATGCGCGACACATTGCCGAGGCAGTGGGCATGGATCAGGCCATGGCGGCGCGCCTCCTGCGCTTGGCCAATAGCCCCCTTTACGGCTTTAGTAGTCGCGTCGACACCATTACCCGGGCGGTGGCGGTCATTGGCACCCGACAGATTCGCGATCTCGCCATGGCCTCCGCCGTTCTATCCCTGTGCAACGGCATGGTCTGCCCGGGCATTTCGGCCACCGCCTTTTGGACCCACTCCTTTGCCGTCGCCAGCCTGGCGCGATCCCTAGCAGCGGCACGCCGAGACCCGAATCCCGAACGCTATTTTTTAGCCGGCTTACTCACCACCATT
>REDX01000119.1 GCA_007695355.1 Planctomycetota bacterium | reverse complement strand
AACGCCGGCCCCAGCGATCGGGGCTGGAATCACGCAGAAAACCAAACACCCCAGCCGGGGCATAATGCTGCCCCTCATGCCACGGCAGATCAGGATCAATGGTTCCCAATACTTTTGCGGCGCTGGTAACTGCGGCGGCACCAAGCTCAACGGCAATCCGCACGCTGCCACGACCGGTAGGAGTCGGGAAGGCCGTGCCCAGCTGTAGGGGTTTCTGGTGGCCGCCGATGTCCATCACTAGCGATACGTGCTCATGGGACATGGCGGCTATTTCTTCTGCCGACACAAATAGGCGAGCATTTGCGTGCTGGAGATTCCAGGCAGTGCGTCGTCGTCCTCGGGCCTTGGCGGTTCTGATGTGGCGGTGTCTTGTGACGGCGGAGGCGTTTGGGGGGTTTTTGCTTTCCCCGACCCCTCACCGCCAACGCTGCGCCGTGGACGCGGCGCAAGGGCGGCGTCTTGCAGGTCACGGCCCAAAGGGTCGGCCTCTGCCACCGCCGCGAGATCGCCGGCCAAGCCAAGGGCATACAAAACGGCCACATAAGCCCCAATGGTGACGCCTATTTCACCGGATTCCACCCTCCGCAGGGTGTATTCGCTTATCCCAGCTCGCCCCGCCAAGGCTTTACGGGTGAGCGAGCGCCGCTTGCGCGCATAACATATACGCATGCCCAGATCACTGAGCTCACGCCGCGCCTTAGGGTGAAGATGGAAAACGGGTCGTGCCATGGAGAGTAAATATACTAGCTCTAGTATAGGCAGTAAAGCTATTATTTTTACATTATATATCAATGAGTGGTTAACGACCATAACCGGATGCAGCGCAGTCCCATACGCCGGGTGACGAACCGCGTACCGCAGATGCTCCGACGACACTCTGCGACCAAGGATGGTCGTCGGATGAATGTCGTGCGGATCATCGATGCAGGTTGAACACCACGCCCAGGGCTTACGCCGGCAAGCGAAGACTAACCCCGAAACGACCCGCCAACGAATTCGGGCGATTGCCGCGCAGTTCCCTAGAGATGATGAAGCCCGGGTAGCGGCATGGGTCTACAGGAAGCGTCTCGGATGGTAGATTCCCCCTCCTCCGCCACTGCGCTGCCTGCCCCAGCCAATACCTGGCACCGTTTTCTGCTGGGCGCCACCAGTCCCTCGCCCGCCAGCAACCCTTATCGCTATCGATAGTACATAACCACTTGTCACAACCTATCTGAGTGATATATTATCAAAAATATACAACGGATTTATGTGGGGGATTTATGACGCGATGCTATGCAGCCCTGCTCAATCATGAGGCTCCGCACGATCCCCTGCTCTTCGCCTGCCGGGTGGCGGTGGGTAAGGCCGTGGCCCAGGCGGGCTATGGCGTGACTGCCTGTGCTGATGAGGCAGCACTGATGCGGGCCCTGTCCCAGGCTCCCCATCCGCGCCCCCTCGCCGATACCCTGCACATGGCGCGGGCCAGCATTGATGCGGCTGGCATGGTCTTTTTGGTCGCCCACGTCGCTGAGGCGGCGCGCTGCCGCTGGCTGCGCCCACAGGATCTGCGCGACCCTTCACGCCGGCCCAGCGCTCAAGCGATTGCTGATCCGCAGTTGGCCATTGAACTCCAGTGCATTGCCGAGCATCGTGGCTGGGGTGCCGCCAGTTGGCAGGTGCTCTTGGATGAGGCCGATGCTGTGGCGGCCTTGGCTGACGGGCGCTGGGGATCGGCCAAAGATGCCCTCCATCCGGTCTATGTCCTGCGCCGGGAGCAGGCCCATCTGGGGGTGGCGATGCGCCAACGGCATGCCCGGCAGGCAGATAAAGCAAACCTGCGGCATGAGTGGGATATCGCCCTGCGCGAAGAAGATCTCCCACCGGCCACCGCCCATCTCCACGGGGCAGTGAGTATCCTGGCCTGCGCCACACGCCGCCATGAATTGCCGCTGCTTCCCCACAGCGATAGGTATATGGCACGCTTTGCGGCGGCCCTGCGTCGGGATCTCGGCCTTGCCCCCCATCTAGCCCCTGCTGGCCAGCAGGCCTTGGTGCCCCTGGCCGGTCTCGGCACGCGCATTCGCCAATATGTGGCCCTCGCTGCCTTCTTTGGCCTGGATGCTGCCCACCATGGCTGGGACCCCATCCCCCTCTCGGCGATTACGACCACCGCCGCCATCCGCGCGGATGTGGTACGCCAGCAGCGCCGCGAGGCCTGCGCTGCGGTGGCCCATTACCTGGGCGCGCGGGCAGGCATTGCCCAAAAACGGGCTTGGAAAACCGCCCTCACTGCCGTCGAGCGCTTTCAGGAGCGCCTCTTTGCTGAGGCCGATGCTCAGGGCGATGGCAAGGGTTTGCGCGAACGCGTCACCACCATGGCCACCCGCGCTGGGGTCTCCCCCTCCACCGCACGCCTCATGCTGCTGCACAAAGCACCGGAGTCCTTTGAGCGCCTCGAATACCTCATGAACGCCTACGGCCTTACCTTCGCCGTGCAGCCCTTAGGCGCCGACGAAGAGGCCCTTTGAGCGCATAGCGCCGGCGTGCAGCGCTGACAGTCGGGGTGTGGAAGGCAGAATATGGTGCCAGTGGACCGTTCCGGTTTAGTGCGAAGTGGTCAGAAGATCATAGAATGCACGCGGATGCCAGTCCCCATCCCAGGGCGAACCTGGTTGGCAATCCAGTACGGCGGCGAGCCACTTGGATGGGATGGCTTGCATGCCGTAGTGGGCGCCCAGCAGGGCGCCGACGATGGCGCCATTGGTGTCGGCGTCACCGCCGCGGTTCACGGCGTCGATGACGCCAGCTGCATAGCTGGGGGCGTGGAGGAGTTCCCAGAAGGCGAGGCGGAAAGCAACTCGGACAAAGCCCATGGCTGCACCGGCCATGTAGATGGCCCCGTAGAGATCGGGGTCAGCGGTGGTGGCCAGGTGGAGGTCCTCAAGCATGTCTGCTTCGGCGGCAGCGATGGCCCCCTCTTCTTCAGGCATAATGTGGCGCAGGAGCCTCGCCGCGGGGGCGATTTCGTCCTGGGCAGTGGCATGCATGGTTTCTGGGGTGGCCCCCTGAATGCCGGCGGCGATGGCGGCCACCAAGCAGGCCGAAGCCAGGCAGCAGCGGGGATCGGCATGGGTGATCAGGGCGTCATCGATGGCGGCCTGACGGCGGGCCAGGGCGGCGGCGTCCTGGGTGCCGGGTATCAGCACCGCAATGGGGGCGCAGCGCATGAGGGCGCCATTCCCCGCAGCCTGGCGGCCGCGGTCGCGCCAGATGGCGAGGCCGCTGTGACTGGGGTCGACATGCCGGGTGAAGGCCGTCAAGGCGGCACGGGTCTGCCCGCCAATATCGAAGGCGGCGCGGCTCCAGGTGGCGTAGCGGCTAGCTACATCCTGGGCCTGAAAAACACCGTGGTGCGCTGCCAAACTGGCGGCCAGACAGCAGGCCATGTGCGTGTCGTCGGTGACCTGACCAGCCACCAGGCGAAAGGGCCCGCCACCAGTAATCTCCGTATGGGGACCAGTGAGTAGGGCTTGCCAGGGCAGCGGACCCGGGCGGGTAAATTCCAAGGTGGTGCCCAAGGCATCGCCGCAGGCCAGGCCCAGCAAGGCCCCCAGGGGACGGTTCAATACTGGGGCCACGGGCTGCCACCATTGGTAGACAGGAGCTGATTCGGGTTCATAGACGCTTGCTTGCATGGCTGCCTCCTCCTTGGCGCAGGCACGCACCACCTCGCGCTGGGCATCGGTTTGCGGACAGGGGTAGGAGCGCAGGTGCGCATCGTGGGCCCGCGCTTCGCGCATGCGTTCGAAGACCTCATCCAGGGGGCAGCCCTGGCGCAGTAAATAACACCCCGCCACGGTGCCGGTGCGGCCGTGGCCGCCCCAGCAATGAATATACACCGGGGTCTCAGAGGCATCGATGGCAGCCAAGATCTCGCGCATCTGCCCTGGCTGGGGAATATCCATGTCTGGGATGGGAAAACGCTGCCACTGCACCGTGTGCCCCTGTTCGCCGCCCAGGGCCTGCCAGGCATCGCGGTAGGGCACAAAGGGTTTACCGCCCCGGCCCACTTCATCGGCCTGCTGCAGGCAGATAATGCGACGAATGCCCGCCGCAAACAGCGCCCGCAGTTTTTCCTCTGCGCGATGCGGATCTGGATCCCCTGGGTAGCAGCCACCCAGTACACGGCCAGGCACCACCCACCAGGTGCGGGGGAAGGGCAGAGGTAAGGAGGCAGCGGTCGAATTCATCAATAATTTCTTTCATCGCTAATGGCACATCCATGTGGAACTCAGCAAACGTGGGCACGATCACTGCCGCGAACCATAGCTTCAAGACCGGTCTCTCACTCAAGTATCGGTGCAGATATTTCTGACAGACTCCATACCGGTGATTCGGAACCATGTCGGCATTAGCGAAATGATCGATCTCTTGTGCCGACCTTTGTATGACCTATGACATCACCCCTCACAGGCCCCATTTGACCTGGGCCCTGTGAGGGAGTACCCGGCAATTGATCACATACGGCGGTTGCTGCCTCCGGCCACAGGGAGAACCAGGCCCGTGCAGCGATTGAGAATCTCCCCAGCCATGGCTGAGGACGGATAGGAGGCGGGGCATGCATGGATAGGCGCTGCCTCCGCGGTCACCCCATTGCTTCTGATGCTACTCACTATAACTCGCAGAACTAAGAGCACCTTTTAGCCACCCGCCTTGATTCGTTGTTCTTGCAGGAAGCGCTGACTATGCTAGGTTTGCCGCAGGAGACTACATACCTATGAAAGTGATTATCGCCGGATCAAGAGGTATCGCTGATAAAACGGTACTCAACGACGCGATCCAAGAGTCTGGTTTTGCTATCACGGAAGTGGTGAGTGGCTGTGCCAAAGGGGTTGATAAGCTCGGCGAGGAATGGGCCACCGAAAACAATATTCCCATTAAGCGATTTAAAACGCGGTGGGTCCACAGAGGATCGGGGCTGGATAACAACAAGAAGATGATCGATTATGCTGATGCTGCCATAATCCTGTGGGATGGTGTCAGCAAGGGCACCAAACACATGATCCAAAGCTGCCAAAACACCATTCCCACCTTCACCGTGGAGCTCAGTTGTTGAGCCTCCCTGGCATGACCGCTTTCGTGGAAGCATTCCAGCCCGATCGCACCCTCCTCATTGGCGGGGATGGCATCCCATTGGTAAGCTTCCTTGGGCGACCGCTAGCGGAATGGCTCAACGCTTAAGTGCGTTAATAGTTTTCAACCGATTTCAGGGAGCATTATGAATGTCCCTTGACTGAAAAAGTCGGTATGGGCCGCAACGCACTCCCGAGCTCGCCCGCGCCCACGGCCTCGCTATGAACAATGGTCACTCGCCATCACCAATTCCCCCCTACGAACCCCCACCCGCACTGCCAGAATAAAGGTAAGAAAGCCAAGCCCCTTATCTTAGCTCTCAGCAATTTTGTGGGCGAACTCAGTCACGGCCTGATCCATCTTGGCGATAATATCTACTGATTCAGCAAAGGGATCGCTTCCTTCCCTATTTCTTAGGTCACGAAGAGTCAACGGTAGATATTCACAAGGAAGCTGCTTATCTGTGCTTTCGTTCGCAAGCGCATCTTGAATGGGGCTCAGCTGAGCATTATTGCGAACCTTCAGGAGAAAAGATTCTATGCCATCAAGAAACTCTCGGTGTTTTTTGGACCTCGTGGCGCCATATTGCTCGACCCAAATCATGGCATAGGGACAGCATGAATGGGTATGAGCAATGTGCTCCCAGGTCAAACCACCAATCCATAGA
>REDX01000200.1 GCA_007695355.1 Planctomycetota bacterium | reverse complement strand
TGAAAAGTACTAGAGTATGGCGAATACCTCCTGCATACGGTTTATAAGGCGCGT
Organism: Planctomycetota bacterium; assembly: GCA_007695355.1. Taxonomy (GTDB): domain Bacteria; phylum Planctomycetota; class UBA11346; order UBA11346; family UBA11346; genus REDP01. The sequence continues at coordinate 5,728 of REDX01000200.1, read as the reverse complement.
CAGACCGGATTCTGACAACGAGAATTTACCAGCCTTCCGCTACCAGTAACTCTTTTATAATTCGCTTGCAGGAATGTGCAAGGTAACCAGGTCAAGGCTAGGCTCCGTAGCAAAGGGCCATAAACACCGTTCCACTCAAGCCTGAATAAAGGTTTGATTATACGGTCACATAGTCATTATTATCCTAAGAAGCTCACGTCTATTATTAAGCATAGAAGGTGTCTCAAGATGAACAACATTCTTGCCTCTGTCATGTGTGTACTTTGTGCAGCCATCACCAGTTTCGTCCCGGCTTCCGAGAGCGCCCTGTGGCACGATATTGAAGCACAATACCAGAAGGATTTATTGGGAGATCGTGCGCCAGGAAACCCCGATTTTCGCCGATTGTTCCCTTCTGGCGAAACGGGAAGCATACAAGGTAGAACCCCTAGCGTAACCCCAAGCCACCGGCAGGGCGGGCCGGGAAGCTCAGGAGCATATCGCTATCTCAATCGCCAGGTAGCGAATCCGGTAGCAGATCTGGCTTGGCATCAGAATACTTGGCGAGAACACTGGCTGCAAACAGTTAAAACCATGAAGGAGTTAGAGCAGAAACTCGAACCATTACTGGCTGTAGATGTGAACGAACTGGCCTTGGACCGTATTTCGGATGGAACGAGTTGGCCTGCACGATGCCTTACAAATCTTCGCAATGCCCATGAGCAGGGCGATGCCGCAGCCATAGGCCACTGGCAAGCAGAATATCAGGCAGCCCTGGAATGGGCCCGGGACTTGATTGCCTGGGGCCATCTCTTGGCTCAAAATCAGCTGAGTAATCTCGATTTCCAACAAGCCAATAGTGAATTATTTCAGGCCATGGTCCCCGCCTACAAAAATCTGCGTGGAGGCTATAACCCCAATAGCCACGTGGGTCGTTTCCCAGCAGGAACAAATGGTCTGTATGGCATTTGGAATTGGCTTGAGGTTGAACGACAGGCTGACTTGTTGCTAGCCCCTGATGCGCAATGGGAGGAACTAGCCCGCCAACCCTTTGCCCATCCATCTGTTCTTGCCGTTCCACCACCTTACCGCGCCTCAGCAGCGCAGATACGCCAAGCTTTACCACCAAACGCCCAAGCCACTTGGGAAGAAGCCCTCTCAGCCCCCTACGAGCGCAGCTTTGTCATTGCCGCCCTTGCGCGATACCAAAAAGTTCAGGCTTTAGAGCAGGTTGCCGATGTAATGACATTAGCTGCCCAACAATGGCCTCGTCAAGAAATTCCCCTGTGGGCCTTGATGGATGCCTTGCCCTGGCGGGCCGGCGACTCCTTTGCGGGAATGGAATGGGCTGATCGCTTTAGCCCTGCAGTCAGCAAACTCATGCCTCAACGTCTGCCCAACCAAAAGCCGCAACGCTTTGCCGCCCTCCATCAGTTAGTTTACAACCGCTATCAACAATGTGAGTACTCTGGTCTGGTGCTCACCCTACGCGAAGCCCTGCAACGTAACAGCATGGACTGTATTCGCGTCACCGATCTGTACGGAGCTCTCTGGCGTAATATGGGGCAAGCTGGCTTTTTACCCATTCGCCAAATACGTGCAGGCATGGGACATACCATTGCAGGATTAATACTTCATCCTGGTGATCGAGGCGAGGTAATCATTAGCATGGACGGCATGATTGCCGAAAACCGGCCCCGCCGATGGCCTGATACTGCTGGTGGTGGTCAGTCTGGCGAGTTGGTGTGTAATGAACTCTTTTACCGCGGCCTTGACGGCTATGTATTTCTTGAGGGAGTTATCGTACGTGGATCTCAGGCAGGCACCCGCATTCAAGCAGCCGTCCCTTGGTTGCCTGGTCGTCAAGAAGCCACTCGCAGCAATCTTGATAGGTGATTGGATACCTCTGTTCCACACGAAACCCCGTTGGCCCTCGATCTCTTCCCCGATGAACATGAGACACAGTCCTTCCAGGGCCTTGGCTTCCACTGCGGTACTGACTTCTTGTTGCTGGCCCAGCGGCTGGGCGTGGTCAGCACCCGTGCGCAAAGGCTGCTCGCTCGCTTCCTCGATCGCGAAGCCCTGCGGCAGGTCGATGAGTTGATCGGTCGTTTCGATCATTGGAAGCACAGGAGCGCTATCGCGCTGTGGTCATAGACCGGCGGCGGGCCCTCGCTCAGCGGGGCTGAAATCCCGATGGCTTGTCGCGTCTTGGGATCGAGGATTTCATGCAGGTGCCATCGAAGTTGGGAGAAGGGGAACACACAATCGCTTCTTTTCTGATTTTTACATTCTGTACAGAAGGAGGCCGCCATTCCACCCAAGACTTGTGGTGTTGAATCGGCACGCTCGCACTTTTCTGAACTGTTAGAACAGGCGCATCGCGGCACACCGACCGTGATCACCAAGCATGGCAAGCCCTACGCCGCAGTGGTGTCGGTCGAGGCAGTCGCCGCCAGTCGGCGCGGCATTTCCGTGCTCGCGCTCAAGGGGTGTGGTGCCGGTCTCTGGGGCGAGGACCCTGCGAAGACGATCAGCGAGTTGCGGGACGAATGGGAATGAGCTTGGCCGACCAGATTCCTGATGACGCAACGGTCTTGATCGACACCAATCCGGTCATCTATCTGTTCGAGAACCATCCACTGGCCGCCCCCTTTGAGCCGATCTGTGCTGCGATCGATGCCGGCCGGATCAAGGCGCTGGTGACGCCGGTGACCTTGGCTGAAGTGGTCGCCGGGCCACTCAAGGCCGACAAGGAGGCTTTAGCCGAGCGTTACCGGCAGGCGCTTTGCGCCAGCAGGGGATGGTCCCTGCGGGAGATTGACGCCGATATCGCCGTCCTTGCAGCCCGATTGCGTATCCACCATCGACTGCGTCTCCCCGATGCCATCCAGGCTGCCGTGGCTGTTCGCGAGGGCTGCTACGCTCTGGTCAGGCATGATCCCGATTTCCGTGGCCGAACCGATCTTTTGGTGCTGGGCCCCGACACCCCTGCCTAAGCAAGACGGACTGGTAAGCGATCGGCCACAGGGGCACTGACCCATAGATATCTGGTTTGCACACCATTTTGAGGCCGACCACACCCGCATCAGCTTTGCCGATATTGATTGGGAAACCCCCATCGTCTGCCCGCCCCCGAGCTACGCGATCTTGTCGCCGCCCGCTGCGGTTAAATATTACCATGGCAACAATAAGCTAAGACCATTCTCATTACAACGACAGTCGCGGTCAGGCTTAGCACCTTCACCCGGCCGCCAGCAAGCAGGTTACCACCGCAGGAAGCGCTCCAGCAGGAGATCTGCCAACTGTCGCCGGCCGTCGAGGAGCGACACGACCCACACCGCGTCCCCCTCGATACGGTACATGAGACGCCACGGTCCAATCAGCAGTTCATGGTAATTTATTACGCCATGGAACTTCAACTCGGGAACGATGCGCCCACGATGCGGCATGTGGTCGAGCGTGCTGGCCTGGGCTTCGATGGTGTCGTTCACCTTCAAGGCGTTCAGTGGGTCGCGCGCCAGGATGTACCCGATGATCTCGTCCAGGTCATCGCGGGCCGTTACGGCCCATTCGACAACATAGGTCGTTTTCGCTCTGGCCATCACGCATGGTCACGCTGGGCCATGGCGGCGAGGATCTTCGCGCGGTTATCGGCAAACACCTGCTTCTGCGGGATGGTCCGCCGTGCCGTCAGATCCTTCTCACCCATCGCCACCAGTTTGAGGATGGCCAGGGCCTCCTGGGTCCGCTGGTATGATTCGTGGTCGACGATGACCGCCGAAGGCGAGCCATTCTGGGTCACGGTAATCGGGTCATGCGATTCCCGCACCCGGTCGAGAACCTCTGCCAAGTGGGCCTTTACATACGATACGGGCTGGGTTGTCGGCATGGCCGTTCTCCTATAGCAGGTCACTACTCTGTACCATATGGAGACCTATCCGCAACCGGCATCCACTTCGGCAGGCATCCCAAAGCCGCCATGTCGAAAGGCCCCTCTGCACCCATCTTCGGCATTGGCCATGCGGCACAGGGGCGCCTGCGCATTGTCCAGGTCGACATTATCTGGCAGACGCATCCAGGCCGTGGCTACCGTGGCATCATCCATTGCTAGCGCCCGCTCTTGATTCTACTGTGCTCGCTCGGTCTGAGCAGTTGTGCTCGCGCAGACCACGGCCGATGGGCAGCCATGATGGAGCACCGATCAGGAAGCGATCAGGTGGCCGTCTTTCTTCGGCAGAACGCGGCATTCCTTGGCAAGGCGGTCCCCCAGTTCGTGCTTGGCGACCTCCAGGTCGTAGTGGCCCTGGAGGCGCAGCCACCAACCCTCGCTCAGGCCAAAGTAGCGGCACAGGCGCAGATCGGTGTCGGCGGTGATGGACCGCTTGCCCAGGCAGATCTGGTTGATCCGCGCCAGGGGCAGGCCGGTTTCGGTCGCCAAGCGGGTCTGGGTCAGGCCGAGGGGCCCCAAGAACTCCTCGACCAGCATCTCGCCGGGATGGACAGCAGGCAGCAGTGCAGTGGTCATGGTGGGTTCCCCTTAATGGTAGTCGACGAGTTCCACGTCGTGAGCGCTGTCGCCCTTCCAAACGAAGCACAGCCGCCGCTGGTCATTGACCCGGATGCTGTGCTGATCCTTTCGGTTCCCCTTGAGAGCCTCCAGACGGTTCCCAGGGGGAACCATCAGGTCACTCAAGGCCGTGGACACCGCCAGTTGGGCCAGCTTCCGGCGCGCCACGCGGCACAGATCCTCGGGCCAACGCCGGACCCGCTGCCCCTGATACAGGCGCTCGGTATCCTTGCATGCAAACCCGCCGATCATGACCATGACTCTATCGCAAGACGATATATCGTCAAGCGATAATATTGTCTGGAGGGCCCGCCACCGCTACGCCTGGGACGAGGACCCGCCCGGCGACACCATCACCGGCAGCCTGCGCCTGCTCGCCGGGGCCAAGGTGGTGGCCAGCCAGGACACCGGCATCGGCCATCTGGCCAGTTTGCTCAACGCCCCACAGGTGGTGATCTACCCGCAACGGGGCGACGAACGCCGCGCCCTGGTCCTGCGCGACGGCCTGCGCGTGCCCATGCGCTTCGATGACATGCACCGCTGGAACTCATCGCTGTGCCTGCCCGCCTGGGGCAGCCCCGAGCAAGTCCTGGCCATCATCGCTGAGGCCCTGAGCGCCCGTGTCCTGCCCGGCCCCATCGACCCGTGGAAGGCCCGCCCGGTCACAGAGGTCCCCGGCCGGCAACCCGTCGAGGTGGTGGTCATCCGCGAGCCGGACCGTTCCCTGATCCTGCGCCCAGCCGGCAACGACCTGATCGAGACCGCCCCCTTGGCCGACAGACCACCGCAACTCAGCACGGCCGACATCACAGCCCGTATCGCCACCTGCCAAGCCTGCCCGGACTACCACGCCGCCACCGACCGCTGCCAGCGGTGCAACTGCACTGCCATGCTGGCCCAACGCACCCGCACCCGCTTTGCTCGCTGCCCTGCGGGCCGTTGGCCCGCCGACCATTTGGCTGTGGACGGTTGGACGGTTGGGAAAGCAGCCGAGCCCCAGCCCCAACAGCCAAACAGCCCACAGCCCAGCAGCCGGGCGCGGAGCGCCCGATGAACTGCCTGGAACCCACCCGCTGCCAGCCCCTGGCAGCCACCACCTGTCCAACCCTCAGGCCAAGCACCTGCCCAACCTGCCCCGCCGACCCCAGACCACCCACCCCCTGCGGCGAGGTCACAGAA
>REDX01000147.1 GCA_007695355.1 Planctomycetota bacterium | reverse complement strand
GGCGCGCCATCGTTTTATGACCGTTCCGACTGAGCCGATTTTGGGACTGGCTCTACTTATAAGCCGCCTGAAAACCGAGATGTGTTTGTTCGTAACCATACCCATCCGCGGTGAGGGTTTCGACAATCAGACGTATAGCGGCGTCATAGGCGCGTTCCACATGGGGATTATAGTAGCCACTGGCGGCAGAGACAAGGCGCGCAACGGCAGCATAGGCAACGGTGTCCCTGCTGCCACCACCGGCCCAATGCCGTTCTGTGATCGTATGTGTATCCTCGCCGATTTACCTCGTGGAATTTCTTCTCACGGAGCCGCTGAACTCACGGAGAAGCCCAAAGAGAGAGACCCGGTTGGTCCGTGACAACATGTAGTTCAAGACCCAGAGCTCTCCGTGCCTCCGCGTCTCCGTGAGAACCCTGTTTTCCCGCATTAAATAAGCCGGAACGATTTATGGGCACCTCTATAAACTCACCAAATAAGGCCGGCTTGCTCCGCAAGTCCTTTATTCTCAATGCCGAGCTGGGGCTCGGCGTTCCCAGGGGTGAGTTTATAGAGATGCCCTTATTTGCGATCACGCAACGGCATTGCCCCCCTCAGCTTTACCCCGTCGCCTGCCGTTCATTCCAGGCCAGGCAGTCGGCATAGCGGGCGCCGCGGCCGCCGAAGAGGTCGAGGGCGCTGCCGATGGTGAGGTCCACTCGGCCGGCCGAGAGTTCGTCGACGAGGCCTAAATCCTCAAGGCTGCGGGCGCCCCCGGCATAGGTCACGGGCAGTGGGCTTTCCGCACCGAGGAGGCGGACCAGATCCTCATCGATGCCCTGACAGAGACCTTCGACATCGGCGGCGTGGACCAGAAATTCGGCGCAGTAGGGCGCTAATTGGCGCAGAAGCTGACCGTCTACCTGGCTGCTGGTGACGGTCTGCCAGCGATCGGTGGCCACCCGCCAGCCATTCTCCCGGCGTCGACAACTGAGGTCGATAACCAGGCGCTGGGAACCCACCGCTTGGCTGAGTTCCTGTACCCGCTCGATACTCAAAGCGCCGTCAATAAAGAGCCAACTGGTGACAATGACCTGGGCCGCCCCGGCATCGAGCCAGGCAGCGGCATTGCTCAAGCTTATGCCGCCGCCAACTTGCAGCCCCCCCGGCCAAGCCGCCAGGGCGCTGCGTGCGGCCTCGTCATTGCCCGGACCCAATTGGATCACGTGGCCACCGATGGCCCCATCGGCGCGGTAGCGCTGGGCAAACCAAGCAGCATCCTGCTCCGCCACATGGTTGGTGCGCTCGCCCGGGGCGCCCTCTGCATCGCTGAGGGAACCGCCGACAATTTGCACCACCCGTCCATGGCGGAGATCAATACAGGGGCGAAAACGGGTCATGGTGACAGTCTAAGGGCCCCTGTGCCCCTTGAAAGCATGCGCATTTAACATCAATTAAATTTTATTAATGCGTTTTGAACATTGAATACCATTTAGCCTTGTGCTACCCCCCAGCCCCATCAGGGTCCGGCCCATCGCCATTTACCCCATGAACCGGAGACTTCCCATGGCCCGCATCCTCGTTACCGACGGCATCGCCGACGATGGCTTCGCCCTCCTCACCAAGGCCGGCCATGAAGTGGACAAGCGCAGCGTCTCCGCCGAGGAACTCCCCGGCATTATTGGCAATTACGATGGCCTAGTGGTGCGCTCGGCAACCCAGGTAACCGCCGAGGTGTTGGCGGCCGGGGCGCCGCGCCTCAAGATCGTCGGCCGCGCCGGCGTTGGCGTCGACAATATCGATGTCCATGCCGCCACCCAGGCCGGCATTATCGTGATCAATGCACCCCTCGGCAATATTCTCTCCGCCGCCGAGCATACCATCGGCATGATCTTCGCCGCCATGCGCAATATTCCCCAGGCCCACGCCAAACTCGCCGAAGGTATCTGGGATAAAAAGAGCTTTGTCGGCCATGAGGTCTGCGGAAAGACCCTGGGCGTTATCGGCCTCGGCAAAATCGGCGGCCATGTCGCCAAGGTTATGCAGGCCGCCGGCATGGATGTTATCGCCTATGATCCCTTCCTCTCCAAAGAAGTCGCCGAGCAACTGCGGGTGCAAAGCCTCAGTCTGGAAGAGGTGCTGGCCCAGGCCGATGTCATTACCCTGCATGTGCCGCTCACCGACAAGACCAAGGACATGATCAATCTCAGCAGCCTCAAGACCATGAAGCCCGGCGCGCGCATCGTCAATGTCGCCCGCGGTGGGATTATTAATGAGGCCGACCTCGCCACCGCCCTCAAAGAAGGGATTATTGCTGGCGCCGCCCTCGATGTCTTCGCTAACGAGCCCCTGGAAGCGGACAGCCCCCTACGTGGCCTGGCCAATTGCATCCTCACCCCCCACCTCGGTGCCAGCACCGCCGAAGCCCAGGTCAAGGTGTCCACCGACATCGCCCATGGCTTTAACCTCTACTTCGAGAACGGCAGCATTACCAATGCGGTCAATGTCCAGCTGCGCGTCGACCCCGCCATCGACGGCTACCTCGCCGCCGCCGAACTTTTGGGCAAGGCTCTGGCGCAAACCGTCGACAAACCCCTGCGCGGCATCGAAGTGCGCGCCCGCGGCGAGTTGGCCACCTATGACATTAAGCCCCTCGGCGTCGCCGCCCTCAAGGGCGCCCTCTCCCATATCTGCGAAGAGTCGGTGAATCTGGTCAATGCCAGTCTCATCGCCAGCCAGCGCGGCATTGAACTCACCACCTCGGCCAGCGAGCAATTGCGCGACTGGATGGTGCGCCTGGCCCTGAAGGCGACCACCATCGACGGCGAGCACATTATCGGCGGCAGCCTGGTGGACGGGGAACTGCGCATCCAGCGCTTCGACGATTACCGCATTGATCTGCCGGTGGGCGGCCACCTCCTGATTATGGAATACCCCGACCGTCCGGGCATGGTCGGCGCCTACGGCTCAGTCCTCGGCAAGGCCCATATCAATATTGCGCGCATGGAAGTGAGCCGGGTCGACGGCCGCGGCGATGCCCTGGTAATCCTCACCCTCGACGACCCCGTCGCCGCCGAGGTGGTGGAAGAACTCCGCAGCGCCATCCGCCCCACCCGCCTCTTCTCCCTCTCCCTCTAATCGAAGGCTCAGGACCAGGGGGAAAGCCCCGACGCGTAGAGGAAGATGAACGATGGCAATCGTTCTGCCCGGCAATCACGGCAATCGCTTGCGGCGGCCTGGGGCCCATCATCGCCGTGGTTCGCCCCCTGCTCAGCGCCATCCAAGGGGGTAAGGCCCCGACATGCCCGCCCTGGGATCGTGGCAATGAAGGCCGGGCGCTGTAGGGGCAAACAGACATCGGCCTTGGCCGCTGGGGGAGGCTTGCTAACCTGCCCGCCCGGCGGCCGTAGCCCGAACGCCGCGCCTATCACCAAGCAGCCCGAGGAGCCATGCATGTCCAAGTCCGACCTTACCCTTTCCCGTAACAGCTTTGCCGGCAAGCGTTCTGGCCCCGTTGTCGTGGTGGTGATGGACGGCGTTGGCCTTGGCCCCGATTATAGCGGCAATGCGGTGAAGGCGGCGCGGACGCCGGTTTTGGATGGTTTGATGGCAAGCTGTCCCTGGCTTTCCATTGCCGCCCATGGTACGGCGGTGGGCATGCCCTCGGATGCGGATATGGGCAATTCCGAGGTGGGGCACAACGCCATTGGCGCCGGTCGGGTCTTTGACCAAGGGGCCAAATTGGTGCAGAACGCCATTGATTCGGGGGCGATGTTCACCGATATCGGCTGGTCGGCGGTTACCACCAATGTTCTGGAGAAGCAGAGTACCCTGCACTTCCTCGGCCTCTTCTCCGATGGCAATGTGCATAGCCACATCGAACATCTCAAGGCGATGATTGCCAAGGCCAAAGAATTGGGCGTTGCCAAGGTGGCGGTGCACGCCCTGCTTGACGGCCGCGATGTCAGCGAGCAATCGGCCCTCGATTACACCGAGCCCTTTGAAGCCTGGCTCGCCGAGCTCGATCCCAATTACGGCATTGCCTCCGGCGGTGGCCGCCAGGTGATTACCATGGATCGCTATGACGCCAATTGGCCGATGGTGGAGCTGGGCTGGAAAACCCACGTCCTCGGCGAGGGCGAGCGCTTCGCCAGCGCCAGCGATGCGGTGCGCGCCCTGCGCGCACGCCAACCGCGGATTATCGACCAAGACCTGCCACCATTCATTGTGGAGCGCGATGGTAAGCCCTTCGCCACCATTGAAGACGGGGACTCGGTGGTCTTCTTCAATTTCCGTGGCGACCGCGCCATTGAAATCAGCAAGGCCTTTACCGTCGACGAGGTGCCCTTCGAGCGGGTACGTCGGCCCCAGGTCACCTATGCCGGAATGATGCAGTACGATGGCGACGAGCACATCCCTGAACTTTTCCTGGTCACCCCGCCCGCCATCGACCGCACCCTCTCCGATCACCTGGCGGCCAATGGCGTTTTCCAGATGGCCTGCTCGGAAACCCAGAAGTACGGCCACGTCACCTATTTCTGGAATGGCAATAAGTCTGGCTACATTGATCAGGCCCAGGAAATCTACGTCGAAATTCCCTCCGACAATGTGCCCTTTGAGCAGCGGCCGTGGATGAAGGCGGCTGAAGTCACCGATGCCACGATTAAGCTGCTGCGCGAACATCCCCAAGCCTTCTGCCGCATCAATCTCGCCAATGGCGATATGGTGGGCCACTCCGGCTCCTTCGAGGCGGCACGGATGAGCGTTGAGGCCGTCGACCTCTGCCTGGGTCGCCTGCTGCCGGTGATTGAAGAGTTGGGCGGCATTGCCCTGATTACCGCCGACCACGGCAATGCCGATGAAATGGTGGAAATCGATAAAAACGGCCAAGCCAAGGTGGAAAACGGCCGTCCCAAGGCCAAGACCAGCCACACCCTCAACCCGGTGCCCTTTATTATCTACGACCCCGCCTTCGCCGGTGAATACGCATTGGCCCCGATCGCCAAACCCGGCCTCGCCAATATCGCCGCCACCACCCTCTGCCTCCTCGGCTATGCCGCCCCGGCGGACTATGAGCCCAGCTTGGTGAAGCTGAAGTAGGCCAAGGCCAAAGCCGGGCGAGGACTGTCTATCGTCGCTGATCGACTACATATGCGTTTTGCCATCGTAATTATAATCATAGCCATGCAGAATATTGGCTGTTCAAGGGTAAGGAACAGTTATGCACCAGAGTTTGAATTAAATACGAATAATGTAAGTCTTCTTGATGGAATGTACGCTGTTCGTTCTGTTAATGGAAATGCTCCAAACATATATGATATGCTTTTGTCAATAACAGGCGCAGGATCAGATGAATATGGTAAAATTCGCTATATGAGCTTGAGTATAGATGATAATAGAATCAAAATAAAAATGCTTGGTGATGATTCAGACTTAATTGATATTAGGGGATTCGCCATAGATAATGGCAGAGTAACGCTCAATAGATTCTACCGATGGGGATTTTTCAAGATCACAAATATGCAAATTGTAATTGAGAAGAACCCTGACGGAAATATAAAGATTTTTCGCTCAAATCATGGATTGATGGCAATCATGTTCATACCAACATTTATTGGAGGCGGAGGATCAACATACAGCTCGGTAGGAATAAGGTCCAACAAGTAAATTCAGCGGGACCCGCTGTCGCGGGCCCCTGATCTCTGTCGATCGGCGATAGACGGGGTAACCGGTTTACCGGCATCCTTTGCAACGGCCTCGCGTCGTCGCTAGGCTTCCTCCTTTCATCAAAGGAGGATCTATGTCATCATATCGG
>REDX01000216.1 GCA_007695355.1 Planctomycetota bacterium | reverse complement strand
AATGAAGGCCCGTGAACTATTGCTTGGATTAAAGAGTTCTTGCTCTTGGGCGAAGCCGGTGAAGCATAGTAGCGCGAGTAGCCACGCACGGTGTAAGCCTATAATTGACATATGGTTCAATCCGATGACAAGGGGGAACGCGGACGTTTCTCTCATGCCCACCCTTTTTTAGGTCGCTCTAATCGAAGGCGTTGCCTCTTGCTTTCGATGCTTAGTTTAATCACGAAGCTTAGGGGCAAGTTTTAAAGTGGTGACCTAATCTGATGTGGGCAGGTAGGTTTTACTCCATCCGCCGCTGTTTCGTTGTCTAGTGTTCCATTTGGCAGAACCTTTTAACGGCGAATGGGTGCGGGTCTTCCTTGTCGCAAATTGCGACATTTGCTGGCCAGGCTGCGTAATTGGCGACTTCCCCTCCCCTTTGTTGAGAATGGATCAATCTATTGGTTTATGAGGGCCGGCAACCTCATTGGGTGGTAGTCAGAAACCAGATCCAAGGATTTTTCTACGGCGGTTAGTCAGAGATTTCGAGACCGGCCATTGGGCAAGGGCTTGCTTTTAGAAATCGCTGGCATCATGGCTAGAGGGGTTGTTTTTATGGTAATTGACAATGGCTTTTTGAGCTTTGCTGTCGTCTAATAATTGTTTCCCTAAGAGGCGTGCAGCTTGTTCTCCAAGCCTGGAGTCACCATCTGCTAAGGCAGTGATGAGGGAATCGCGCGCGGCATCCCCACTGATGCCTTGGCTATCAAAGGATCCTGGTGCGTGCTCCTTAGGCATGGCCTTATTGGCGATGAGTATGGCGAGTCGGTAAGCTGTCTCCCGTTGGCTTTCCTCATCCCCTTTATTGCGCTCTACGGCCCAGCGTTGGGCTTTTATTGCAGCATCCCAGTGGTGATTCCAGGCCAGCGATGCGCTATAGGTGTGATTGGCAGGGCTCTCGAGATTGCGCTTGCGTGTCAACTCAACGGAGAGATCGGCAATGGCTAGGGCGAGGCTGGCGGGTGTATCGGTGGCTACTCCGGTTATGGAACTATCCCGCTCTGCCATTTTACTGGCTCATTCATTTGGTCGGAAGCGCGCCCAGGTCCAAGGACTGCCGCGAAACAGGAGATCAATCACGACATGTTCGGCAGGGAGCGATAGATTTTTCAAGATAAATTCAATAAGTGCGACCGAAGGTATCTTTCTTTCGGTAAAGGCTAATTCGCAGGCGGCTGTGGATTTAGGGTTATTTGCTAAATTGCTGAGGGCTTGGTCGTCCCCAGAGATAGCATCAGCAAGCAGGTTATACGCCTCGGATAAGCCTGGGCTCATTTTCCCCGGCCATTCAGCGCTTATGGGTGCTGAAAAAAGGCGCCCTTGGCTAATGACTTTACCTGGACCCCAGCGATGTAACCCAGGTACGCGATGAAACATCAGCTTTACCATTTGCTGGGTATCAGAGCGTGCCGATTCATCAACTCGTGTGGCAATGACATAGGACAATCGTTCTTGTGGTGCTAGGGCCAGCGTTCCATACCATGTCGCCCTTGGGCCGCCAACGTACCAGGATGCACTGCTGGGCCGTTCATTATATGGTAACGATTGGGCAAACCAACCAAACCCATAGAATGACATTGGCAGCTCGTTGTTATTCCAGATTGTAACCGCCACTGCAATTCGATTAGCCCCAGGGTCTTGGACGGGAAGGAGGCGTGCGGCGAGGCGAACTCCGTCGACGGCAGGGCCAAAGGTACCTTCTGCTGCAGGTTCGCTTGGCCAGCGTGCGTTTCGTAGGTCGGCCCACCCCGGATGTATGGTGTGGTTGGTTGCCGATGGCGAATCGGCGGCAGGGAATTTTGATAAGACAGCGATAACCAGGCATGTCACCAATGCGATGCGGGTTCATAATATTGGCATAGTTGAGTCATGGTATGAGTCGATTGGTGTCAAGGAAAGATCTCGACCGGTATTCTTCAATGCAAATAGAATGCAGGCGGAAGGGATAACCTTGTGCAGCAGACATTATATGACTGCAATGTAGTGGTCAGCGGATTAGTGGCTTCCCATCCTCGTGAGTGTGCTTTGGATGCGAGATGTCTGTCAGCGGGGGCCGAGGAGGTGGATTTGCTCAAGTCGCCAAGTTGGGGCATCGGCGTCAAGGCGAAGATTGGCCGACGTGACTTCGGGTATCTCCCAGCCCATCAGCATAGCTTCGTCGTTGAGGAAGATGTTGAGGCGCCCATCCATTGCGGCAAGCCGCAGGCGCAGGTTCAGGGTGCTATCGATTCGCTGGATTTGCTCGGTTTCGCCTTCGGCATTGTGGCCGACAAAGGTAGCGCCCTGAGCGTCGAAGCGAATGAGAAAGAGTGTTCGACGATCTTGGGTGAAGCTAATGGTGGCGCCCTGGTCGTAGCTGAGCTGGTCAATCGAAAGGTGTACTCCGGTTTCCCAGGTGCTGCCGGTTATGGGGCTGGTACACCACAGGCCTACCGGTTCGTCGCCGCTGCCACGCAGACCATTATCGAGGGCGACCGAACCGTACTCGACCTGGATAAAGGTGAGGTCCACCGGTGAATTAAACGCCAGAATAAGCGTATCGGCACGCAGTAGGCGTTCCCGGCGCAGGCGTAGGGGGCCCTGCTGATAGTCGGCGTGGGCAAGGAGGATCTCCCGTGGGCCGTCCACGATACCGTCCAACATGAGCGCGGCCGCGGCGCTGAGACGCTGTTCGCCCTCAAGTCGAGCGAGCTCGCCTTGCAGGCGGCTGCGGGTGCGCACCCAGGAGTCATCGCTGCGCAGGCGGCTGGCCTCCTCGCAGAGGGCGGCAAATTGCTGTGCCATGGCTTCTGCCGGGGTTTCTCGTAAATCCCGCAGGGTACGTTCGCCGAGATCTCTCAGCTCGCTAAAATTGCTGGCTTCAAGTAGGTTGAGTGCGCGCCGACGGGCCACGGCGAGGGTGCCGCTAGCTTCGGTGACAGCGCTTTGAAAGCGGGCATCAACGGCAGCGCGATGCTGACTGAGGCTGGTATTACGCAGCCTGCGTAGATGTAGCAAGCGCTCTTGCAGGGATTCTGGCAGCGAGGCCATTTCTTGGCGGTGCCATTCGCTGCCGGCGGTTCGTATGCTGAGAAGGCGGGCTTCACCGAGACTGCGCAGATCTTGCAGTGAAGGCCGTACGGGCATCTGCTCGAGCAGGCGGCTAATGGCGTATTCGGCCTCAGCCCAGCGGTCTTCACTTGCTGCCCATTCGCTGCGCTCGCGCGCTTGCTGCCAGCGTTGCTCCCAGTCATCGGGATCGCCCACTTGCCGAGCGGTGGCGGCACCGGTGTCGCCGCGTGGGCTAATCTGCGGAGAGTGCCCTTGGCCGTGGCTGGTATCTGTGCCATGGCTACGATGGGTGGCTGTTTCGCTGTGCCCTCGCTGATGTTCACGCAGCAAAGTCATGAGATCAGGCAGGAAATAGATGATGCCGACGATCACTGCGGTGGCGATAATGACATTAACCATGGTGCCGCGGGAGCGTCGGGCAGGGCGGCGATTACCGCGATCGCGGGTGGAATGGGTATTATTGCAGCTGTGGACGGGGGGCAATTCCTCGCTGGCTACTCCTAGCTGGCGCTTGCATTGGTTGATTTCCAAGAGCAGTTCGTCGTAAGAATCAAAGCGCCATTCGGGATTTTTTGCCATCAACCCTGCCAATAGACTGTCAATGCTGGCAGGCAGGCCGTGATTTATTAACGAAGGCAAGGGGGCTTGCTGCTGGGCCTTGAGCAGAGCCACGGGGTTGCGTTCGCTATAGGGTGGCAGGCCGGTGACAAGAAAGTGAAGGAGGCATCCCAGGGAGTACATATCCGCACGATGATCGCCCGGCTCGCCACGGCTGCGTTCGGGGCTCATATAGGCGGGATTGCCCACCACCATACTATGTTGGGATGATTGCTGCCCTTCCTGGAGCACCTGGCCAACCCCAAGATCAAGAAGTTTGACCAGGCCATTGTCATTGATAAGCGCCGAGGCGGGCTGGATATCCCAGTGGCAGATTCCAAGCTTGTGGGCTGCCGCCAAGGCGCGGGCGAGGCGTTCGATAACGGCCAGCGCGAGCTCGGGGGCAAGAGCGCCATCACGGTCGACGAGGTTGGCCAGGGATTCCCCGTCGACCAGTTCCATGCTGTACCACAATAATCCGTCGTCCTCACAGCCACATTCGTGGATTCGGCTCACGTTATCGTGTTCAACCCGGCCGGCGAGGCGGGCAGCCTCAAGGAGTTTGTCGCCAAATTCGCCATTGGCCGCCAGAACACTAGGCCTGAAAACTTTAACTGCTACCTCGCGCCGAAGACTTAGCTGCTGGGCCTTGAACACTCCTGCCACCGAGCCTTCGCCAATCAGGCCAGTTAAACGATAGCCGGCCAATTCGCGGCCAATTAAGGCCTGCATGCGATCATTGTTGGTCTGACTGGCGACCCTAGCTTTCTCGCCATCGCTGGTGGAGCGTGGTAGGTGAAGTACCAGATGGCTGGCGCCAATGCTCAAACGATCACCATGGCTGAGGGGCTGCTGCTGGTTTGGGTCAAGGCGCTTACCATTGAGCAGGGTGCCATTGGCAGTGCCGAGATCGCGAATCCAAGGCGTCCCTGCGCTATCCAGGCCGATTTCGGCGTGACGCCGAGAGGCTCGAGGGTCAGCGATTTTGATGTTAGCTTCGCGATGACGACCGAGGGCGAGAGTGCCGGTAATGGGGTAGGTGCTGCCACCGTAGATCAGACAGGGGTGATGAGTGAGGTTGTCGTTATCTTCGTTGATTGCGGTGGGCTGGGCCTGAGATAATTCTTCCACCAGACTCGGCACATCGGGCGGCGTTGGCAGCGGGGCGCTGTTCGATTTGCTAATTAGCAGGCGCAAGCGGGCGGCACCAATGCCAATAATATCTCCCTGGTGGAGTTGCTGTTCGCCCTTAACTGCCACGCCATTGACACGAGCCGGATTGGCGGCGCCTAAATCCTTGATGGTTACCGTCGAGCCCACCACCACGATTTCAGCGTGGCGACGGCTGGCCATGGGGTCTTTCACCGTCACCTCGCAGCCGCTGTGACGACCGATAACCGCCATGCCTTGGATCAGGTGACCGTCGCCAGTATCACCCTCGAGCCGTAAGCGAACTTCAATCATGGCCTCATGCTAATCGGGTTCGTGGCTGTTGCCAACAGGCGGTGCGTGGCTCTGGGGTGGGTTCTAGTGCCACACTGCTAGCCTTGGCTGTGGCGTAGATAGGGATTTGGTAGGCGGACATGTGGCGAGCTTCATCTGTTCCGGGCTTGCTGGCCACAGGCAAAGAGCAACCGATGACGGAAAATGCGCAAGCTAGATGCCCAGATTCTGTGCTAATGTTTCAGCAACCGGCGATCGGCTTATGGGTTCCAGGATAGTTTATGGGTTCTTTGGCGAGGCAGGATTCAGCTGCGCTAGCCGGCCTAAACTAGCCATGGCTGCCGCAGTACCCCTAGGTTCGCGGTCAGGCCGGTACTAGAACGTGACTTTTGAGTCAGCCCTCTAGCATCCGTGGACCCCCCCGTTGATCTGCCCCGGCCGTTCCCTGGTCTATGGCTGTTGTGAGGAACCATGAGCATTGTTGAACGATTGACCAAGGTTGCCAAAGCCCTACTTGGCACCAGTAATGAATCGCTGCTTCGCGGCTACCGCCCCCTGGTGGCGGCGGTGGGCGCCCTTGAAGGCGAAATGATACGCCTGGATGACGCCGAATTGCGGGCCCGCTCCCACGCCCTGCGGGACGCGGTGCGCGCCGGCACTAAAGATCTTGAAGCGGCTAAAATAGAGGCCTTTGCCATGGCCCGGGAGGCCGCTGACCGGCGCCTCGGTATGTGGACCGCCATCGCTGATGCCGATGCGGGTTTTGACGATTGGGGTGATTGTCGTAATGAGATCGAAACCATCCGCGCTGCCCTTAAGGACGGCGCGGCTCCTTGGGATTTGGATCTCTCGGCGAAGGTGTATGCGCAGATTCGCCAGGCCTATCCCAAATCTTCGCCGCCCTTCCGCATGCGGGCCCACGATGTCCAGGTCCTGGGTGCCGGCGTTTTGCACGATGGCCGCATTGCCGAAATGAAGACCGGTGAAGGGAAAACGCTGGTCGCCAGCTTGGCCTGCTACCTCAATGCCTTGGCTGGCAAGGGGGTTCACCTAATTACGGTCAATGAATACCTGGCCGGCCGCGATGCCCGCTGGAATGAGCCCACCTTCCGCTTTTTGGGAGTGAGCGTGGCTGCTCTGCGCGCCGACATGTCGCCACCAGAGAAGAAACTGGCCTACCAGGCAGATATCACCTACGGCACCAATAATGAGTTTGGCTTTGATTATCTGCGCGACAATCTCAAGCAGAGCCTTGATGATCAGGTGCAAACCAATCACACTTTTGCCATCGTTGACGAGGTCGACTCGGTGCTGGTGGATGAAGCGCGTACACCACTTATCATTTCCGGTCCGGCCCAAAGTCATACTGAACTTTTCATCAAGGCTAACGAGGTTGCCAAGCAACTGGTCAAGGACGAGCACTTCGAAGTCGATATTAAAGATCGCACGATTTCCTTGAGTGAAACCGGGGTTGATCGCATATGCGAACTTTTGGAGATTGAGAATCTTTACGATCCCGAACACATGCATCTCCCGCATTTTATTGATAATGCCCTCAAGGCGCATCATCTATTTCATCGGGATAAGGAATACCTCCTACAAAATAACGAGGTAAAGATCGTCGATGAGTTCACCGGCCGTGTCTTGGCTGGTCGGCGCTGGTCCGATGGCCTGCACCAAGCAGTTGAGGCCAAGGAGGGGGCGCGGATTCAAGATGAGACGCAAACCTATGCCACCATTACGCTGCAGAATTTCTTCCGTCTTTACGGCAAGCTAGCCGGCATGACGGGCACCGCGATGACCGAGGCCGATGAGTTCCATGCCATTTACGGACTTGAAGTCATCGCCATTCCCACCAATAAGCCCATTGCCCGGCGCGATCTCACCGATCTCATTTATGGCAGTGAAGCCGAAAAATTCGAAGCCATTGCCAATGAAGTGATGGAATTGCATGCGGTGGGACAGCCGATCTTGGTCGGCACGGTGGCCGTGGAAACCTCTGAACGTCTCTCTGCCCTACTGAAACGACGGGGTGTCCCCCACGAGGTGCTCAATGCCCGGCAAAATGCCCGCGAGGCTGAGATCGTCGCGCGTGCAGGTCAACTCGGTGCCGTAACCATTGCCACCAATATGGCTGGCCGCGGTACCGACATTGTGCTTGGTAAGGCCAGTCTGCGGCAGTTACTGAAGCATTGGGTAAACAATAGTTTCGCCCCTAAGCGGATGAAGGAAGACAGCCCAGAGTTAGACGAAGCCATCCTTGATCTGTGGGCTAAGCACTATCTCGGCGAAGAAGGGGCGGAAAAGCTGCGCGGCAGTGACCCTGCCACTATCCTTGATGCGGTAAACCGTAAGCGTCAAGAACAAGGCTGGCACCCCTTGGTATTACCCTCAAGCCTGGGCGACGGTGTCGACGTACGCACTCTTGGTGGCCTGCGCATTATCGGCACCGAGCGCCATGAATCCCGGCGCATCGACAATCAGTTGCGCGGACGTTCTGGACGCCAGGGTGATCCTGGTTCTTCCCGCTTCTATCTCTCCCTTGATGATGATTTGATGAAGCGCTTTGCTGGTCCTCGGATGGCGGGTATGATGCGCTCGATGGGTTTGCGCGATGGCATCCCAATTGAAAACCGTTGGGTGTCTCGCTCGGTTGAAAAGGCGCAGAAGCGCGTCGAGGAATATCATTACGGCATCCGTAAAAACCTCCTCGAATACGATCAGGTGATGAATCTGCAGCGCACCAAGATCTATGCTCAGCGACAAGAGTTGTTGAAGGGTGCCGATCAGGAAGAGTTCCTGCGGGCGCAGTTCCAGCAAGCGATTGATGATTTCGTGCAAGAACAGGCCGCTGACGGTACCCGCGGAGCACAGCTGGAGGCCCGTCTGCGTGAACAGTTCATTAACCTCGTGGGCCTCGATGCACCAGAGCTTATCCCCGTAAAAGATGGCGGCGATGCCTGTCGCAATGCTCTGCTGGGGGTCGTGCAAAAAGCCCTAGAAGAACGCAAGGTTGAACTTGGGCCAACTTTCCCCGTGCTCTGTCGTTTCCTTATCCTCGATACCATCGATCGACGCTGGAAAGACCATCTCTATGCCATGGATCATCTGCGCGCTGCCATCGGCCTGGAAGGCTATGGCCAGAAGGATCCGAAAATGCGTTACAAGCAGGAAGGTTTCAAATTGTTCCTGCAAATGCAGGACATCATTCGCAAGGATCTGGTGAGACTGTTCTTCCGGGTTCAGGTGCAAACCGGTAGCGAAGGTGGCGCTGAGTCGATGTCATCGCCCGGTCCCGCTGGCCACCTTCAGGCTGGCGGCTTTATGCCCCGCGATGCAGCGGCAGTGCCAAGCGCTGCCCCGGCACCATTGCCGATGGGTGCCGCAGTTAGCACTGAACCAGGGCCGGATGATCCTTGCCCCTGTGGTTCTGGGCGGCCCTATGGCCAATGTCATGGGGTCTTTTAAGGCCTCGGTATGTTTTTTTTCTCGGGGGCTGGCAGCGATCGCGATAATCAATGATGATGCAGCCTTCCACGTCGGCACTGATACCGTCTGCCCCCCTGGTGGTGGTTACCCGTGAGGCCGCCGCTTCGGCGACGCTGAGTGCAGCACTTATGAACTATGGTTACGCGGTACAGCATTACCCGGTGCTGCGCATTGCACCGCCGGCGGACGGCGGAAAAGAATTGGAGCAGGCTCTCGCGCAGTCCTGGGATTGGCTGGTACTTACCTCTGGCAATGCGGTGCGAAGCTTGCAGGGGCGCTGGCCAAGAGGGGCACAGATTGCCGTTGTTGGCCCCATGACCGCCGCCCTGGTGGCAGAGTTTAGGGGCAAGGTGCAACTGATCGCCAGCGCTGGTGATGCTGAAAGTTTGTTGGCCGAGCTAAGCCCTCGCCTCCATCCAGGGGCACGGGTGCTACTGCCTCAGGCTGACAATGCGCGCCCATTGCTAGTCGATGGCCTGCGTGCCAGCGGGGCGGAACTGCGGGTGGTGACGGCCTATGTCTCCCAGGCCCAGGTACCAGCTCTGCAGCCGCCCTGGGAGCAGGTGGCAGCAGTCACCTTCGCCAGCTCAGCCACCGTCGAGCGCTTCTGTAATGCCGTTGGCCAGGAGGTGCTGGCCAAGCTACGGCAGCGCCAAGTGCTCTGGGCGGCGATTGGTCGGCATACCCGCGCTAGTTGTGAGGCGCGGGGTCTTTTGCCGCTATGCTCTGCCGAGCAGCCCTTGCCAGAGGCCTTGGCGGCGGCGGTGGCGCAAGGCCTTGGCGCTAAGCCCAGGTAGCCATGTATGTCTGCTTCGTTACCTTTGAGAAGAAGGGTATAGGGCTAAAGGTCGTGCTGCTAAAGGTGGAGCCTATTTTTATCGGCTTTGAGCCGCCCGAAGATGAAAATCGCTAAGCGACTTGCTAAGGCTTCCCCGGCCTGCATAATCCACAATAGCACACTAGAGTGAGGAATTCCACGCTCAGCCCTATCGGCTTGGTGCTGCGTTCACGAGGTGTTCCCGCGACATCTCCAGAAGGGAGGTTGACCATGGCTTCGTTCATCGACCCAGATGACTTCGCTTCCGATGATGAGCTTTTAGATCACATCATTGAAAACGTTGTTCGTCCCTCGCTCAGTGAGGAAATTGGCCGCAGTGACCTTTCCGGCATCCAGGGCGTTGCCTATGTTTTTGGCGGCCGTCAGGATGTGGATCCGGCGATGCTCAGCACGGTATACCGCTTGGTGGAGGGTGAGGGGGTATCAGTTGAATACGCCCTGCGTGAATTCACCTGCCTACGAGTGGGCAAAATGCGCCATGCCTCTCGTGGGGGCTTGCATGTACATTACATTGAACTGATGAATGAACCTGAAGAACAAGCTCATGAGCACCTCAGTAGTGATCAGCTTGCGGCCATGTTCCGGCGTTGAAGCAGGCCAACGCCGCGCAGCGAAGTGACGTACTGAAATTATGACCTGCATTGCAATCGTTGGCGGCACCGGCTTGGTTGGCCGCGCCCTCATTGAAACCGCCCGAGCTCAGGGCCATCGGCTGCGTATTGCGGTACGCAGCCATACACCTGACTGGTTGCTCCAGCTTTCTCAGGCTGCCGCTGGTGATTGCACAACGTTTAGCTGGCAGGGTGGTGACGCGCCCTTCCCTGGCGATGAGGTTCGCGGTTGTGATGCGCTCATTAACCTCGCCGGCGCCTCCATTGGCGATGGTCGCTGGACAGCGCGGCGTCGGGAACTGTTGCGATCCTCCCGCATCGATACCACCGTATCCCTCGCCGCTATCTGCCGCGATGCTTCCATCCCCGTTTTGGTGAATGCTTCCGGTGTCGCCATTTACGGCCTTCACGCCGGCGAGGTAGACGAGGAAGCTCCAGCGCACGGCGAGGATTTCCTTGCCCAGCTGGCCCAGGATTGGGAAGCCGCTGCCCTGCAGGCGGCGCCGACGACGCGGGTGGTATTGCTGCGTCTTGGCATGGTGCTCTCGGGCCAGGGTTCTGCCTTGCAGCGCATCGTGCCGCCTTGGCTGCCTCGATTTGTTCCCTTGGTGCCCTTGGCAGGCGGTCGTCAGGGCCTGCCATGGATTCACCTTGATGTTGCGGCGAGCATGCTTTTGGCTGCCGCTACCGATGCGGCGTGGCGGGGAGCGGTCAATGGGGTGGCTCCGGATGTGGCAACCAATGCGGCGTTTACCCGCGCCGCTGCCGCCGCCAGTGGGCATTTCTATTTCCCCCTGGGGCCGCCGGCGCTCGCTTTGCGAGTGGCTTTGGGTCGGCAAGCCGATTTGGTACTGGCGGATATTCGCGCCATTCC
Source organism: Planctomycetota bacterium (assembly GCA_007695355.1). Taxonomy (GTDB): domain Bacteria; phylum Planctomycetota; class UBA11346; order UBA11346; family UBA11346; genus REDP01. Next base: position 13,838 of record REDX01000216.1, on the reverse strand, counting down.
CAAGCGCGCTCAGGCTTGGAACTTTGCCTGGCGTTGGCCAAACCTAGCTATGGCCCTGGAGAACTGCCTGGGCAATTCTTGAGGCGACGGCAGTCCAGCGTTGACCCAGCCGGCAAGCGCCAACTATAGTAGGCTCTTCCCCCTCAGTCGCGAGATTGCCATGAAGTCATGCCTGCTACGCCTTGCCTACGGAATTCTGTTGGGCCTTAGTCTTTTCTGTAGTCAAGTCCAAGCAGCGCAGGTGCCCTTAGCCGAGCTGGCACAAGACTTCCACCCCTATGACTACCTGCATATGAGTGCCGCTGAGGGGCGTTTGAATATGGGTACCATGTTTCACCTGCGGGCCTTACGGCGACAGGATTGGCAAAGCGATACCGGTCCCGATCGCTTTACCCAGGCCGGTTTTGCCCGGGCCGTAGAGCATCTGCAGTTTCAGCTGCAGGTGCGCTTTGATCAGATCCACAGCCGGCACTCGCGGGTCACCCTAGGCCTGGCCCATGGCAACCGCTTGCAGGTAGAACAGCGCCCAAGCGGAATACGAGCGAATTTAGGAGCCAGTAATTCTCTTGCCTTGAGCATTGATCTCATTCCGGGACGCGGCGTAGTCCGTCTGCAGCGTCGCGATCAGCCCGCGCAGGAAGTGCGCTTGCCACGCCTGGCGGCCCTGGCCGAAGAAGGGGCGGCCGCTGAGTTTATCGATGTCACCCTCTGGCGCTTACAGGGCCAGGTGGAGTTGTGGATCGATGGTACGCGCATAGGCACCTGGCCGGATGCCCAGCCGACGGTTAAAGTGATTCCCTTTATCGAATTTTCCCGCTGTCAGGTAACTTTTCGCCGGGTGGCTATTCAGGGCTTGTTGGCCGAGGCTCCAAGTGCGGCCTGGCAGCAACGCCAAGATGAAGAGCATCTATTGTGGCGTCTCTCTGAAATGTCCCATGTAATGATCACGGATCCGGGAGTGCGATCCCACGCTGAAGTCATGACCAGCCTCTCCCAACTTGCCGATTACATGATGGATATGATTGCTGCTCACGATCGTCCCTGTCCGCGGGTGTTGGCCTACATCGCGGTGAACCATGTCTATCAAGGGCGCAGCGAGGATGGCCGGCGGGCCTATGAGCTATCTCGCCAGGCCCTGGCCGATGGCAATGAGACTTATTTTCGTACCCGCGAGGCCCGTGTCCTTGAGATCGAACGCCTTTTAGGCGTCTTGGGTGAGTCGGAATTTGCGGTGCGGCTACGCAGAGCCGAAGTGGCCGGCGTCGATGAGCGATTCTGGGGTGGTAATGAGCGTCGCCTGCGTCAGCGCACTACGAGATTTGATGGCAATGATGAACATCAATTTCACGAGGAATTCCACCGCAATGGCAACCTCCAAGCCCAGGGTTTTCGCCGTTCCCGCCCACGAGTTGGCCCGTGGTGGCAGTATCACCAATCGGGGCGTTTAGAGGCGGTGCAAACCCTCGTCTTTGACGGTGAGAATGGACCGACACGTCAGTATTACCCGAGTGGGCATTTGCGTGCTCGGGGATCCATGATTGCCTATCATCGGCATTTTCCCCGTCGTTTTGGTCTATGGGAAGAATATTATGATCATGAAGAGCCCCGGTTGCGCTTACGGGGCCACTATGTTGGTGGACGCCGCGAAGGGGAATGGGAAGCCTTTTATCCCAATGGCATCGTGGCCATCCGCGCCCGCTATGCGGCCGGCGAACTCAGCGATGATCCCGAATGCTTCGACCGCGAAGGTTTATCCCTTAGCCCCCTGGTGCTAGCGGTGGCTCCGGACCTCAATGACTTCCAAGGCCAGGACCTGGGAGCACTGACGGAGCATGTTGGGGCCGATGAGTTCTAGAATCGCGCCAAGTATAGGCTCTAGGGTCATGACAATTGCAGGGCCTCGCGAAAGGTGTCTACCCCCCCAGTGGCCCTTCCCTTGCCCCCCGGCGAGCTTTGCGGATGGTCAGGTGTATGTCCGCCACTGAAGGCCCCTGGTGGGCCCATGCCTTTGATGCGAGTTATGCCGAGCGCTATGCCCATCGCGATGACGCGGCGGCAGCAGCGGAGTTGGTGGGGATTTTACCCCTGCTGCGTCGCCAGCAGGGGCCGGTGTTGGATGCTTGCTGCGGGGCTGGGCGGCATTTGCAGGTTATGCGCGGGGCAGGCCTGCCGGCCTTTGGCTTTGATTGGTCGTTGCCCCTCCTGCAGCAGGCCCTGGGCCAGCGCGGCTTGGCGCAGCGGGTTCTGCGGGCGGATATGCGGCAGCCGCCCTTGGCTTCGGGTTGGGCGGCGATTACCATGCTTTTCACCGCCTTTGGTTATTTTGAGGACGAAGAAAACGCCCAGTGTCTCCGGGCCTTAGCCCTGCTTTTACGCCGGCGCGGGCTTTTTGTCGTGGATGTGGCCAATGCCCAGCAGTTGCGCCAAACCTTGGTGCCGGAATCCCAGCGCCGCCTCGCCGATGGCAGTATCATGCATGAGCAGCGCTGGCTGGAGGGGCCCCGGGTCTGCAAGCGCAGTCGTTGGCAAGAGAATGGCCAGGAGCGAGTGGTCGAGGAGCGGGTACGGCTCTATGAAGCATCGGAGATGGTGGCCCTGGCAGCGTCTGCCAGCTGCGAGCTGGAAACTATTTGGCCGAGCCTACGGGGTGCCGATATCGATGAGGGGCGTATGGTCTGTTTTCTGCGGCGGGTTACATAATGGTGGGCTTGCGGCAAACGAAGCACTGCTTTATCCTTAGCGGGCTGTTTTTGCTGGCGGGTTGTACCGGCGGCGGGACGGCCTGGCTCCCTTTGGAAGATGACCCGCCAGGCATTTATCGTTTGTCGTGGGGACAAGAGGTGCCGTTGGCCCGTTGGCCGGGCCCCCTATATGCCCATCGACTCATCGATGATGACCGCTACCAGCTATGGGATGATGAGGGCAATTGGCGCGATGTGCCGCCAGGCATTTACCGTACCGCCGATGGTGATCACCTTGTGCTGCGGCACGGGGAAGGGGTGGCGGCCCATGCCCATTCTCTGCTCGGTGCTCCGGTGGTGGCGAGCGCATCGGGCCACGAGCGGGCGCGGGCGGTGGCTGAAGGTGCTGGCTACGATGCCTTGTCATTGCCCATCCATGTTTGGCGCCTAGTTGATCAAGAACCCTGGCCTTGGGTGGATCATTTGGGTAGCTTTGGCGGCTTGGCGAACTTTCTCCAACGCCAGCACGGACGGGAAGGCCTGCGCTTTGATGCTGCAGAGGGGCTTTATCGGGACATCGATGGACGGCCGGTGCGCATTGGTGGTGATATGGGTGGCCCGGGGATTACCCTGCAACTCGGCGATTTCCTCAGCAGTGGCGACGGTCAGGAGGTGGCGATTACCGCCATTCTGGTGAAGGATCGCGGTCGTATTGGTTATCTTGATCCCGAGGATGTGGTGGTCACCACCCAGATAACTGGGGGGGCTGCTTCCTGGCTGGTCCGCGAAGACCAGCTTGGTTTGCTCATAGGCCCAGCTGAGGTCTATGCATTTCGCCGAGATGGCCAGCGCCTCGTACAGCACCTCGAGCGCCGGCTCTCAGGTGATAATCCGGTGTGGACGATGGAGCCGCAGCGGGTGTGGATGCTCATCGCCGGCATGGTAATTCTTATCGCTGCCCTTATGCGCTGGGCGAGGCGACGGCAAGCCCCCAGGGACAAAGTGTAAATTATTGGTAAATATAACCTTACGGAAGATTGCAGGAGCTGGCCGGGATCTTCCTCGGTCCTTGTGTGCATCGACATGGGATTCATGATAGGTGGCAGTGATGAACGAGCCAATGGATCTCAATGACACCACCGAGATGGTGCAGGTGCCGGCGCTTTCCAATAAAGCTCTGCGGCGCTCCCATGCTGCCGCCTTTGATGCGGCCCTGCAGGAGATCTTCCTCAAGCAAAAGCTCCAGCTGCAGGATGCCATTTCCACCGATAGCAAAGAAACCTCGGTGTATGGCGGCGTCTATCACGGGGAGCAGGTGGCGGTGAAGGTCTTCATTATGGCCGTCGATGATCTGCGTGACGCGATCAGTGCCTATGGGGCGTTCAAGGTAGAGTGCGAGAAAACAATGATTCTCTCCCGCGCCGATCCCCACGTGCTGCAGGTGCTCGAATATGGGGATGCCGAGATCCCCCCCGATATGCCCCAGGAATTGCGGGAGTTTTTCCCCCTCAATCTGGTGCCCTTTATGATTACTGAGCGCGCTGCCTTTGGCTCCCTCGACCGTTTGGTGTCGAAAAAACGCATCGACCCGCGATTTACCCGTCTCAGCCTCATGGAAGCCCTGGCCAAGGCCACCGACGGAATTAAGACCGCCCACCTGCACCAGGTGGCGCATCGTGACATTAAGCCTCAGAATATTCTCATTTTTGGCCCCGAGGTGGGGAAGATTGCGGACTTTGGCATTGCTCGCTGGCGTTCACGTTTGCATCGTGCCGAAACGGTGATGCTTACCCCTCGCTACTCCAGTCCCGAGCAGGCCTTCCACGCCCTGACTGGCGAGCGCGAAGATCGCGTTGGTATTGCCGGTGATATCTATTCATGGGCAATTATGGTCTACGAATTAGTTACTGGGCGTAATCCTTTCGACTGGGCTATCAAAGGAATCAAGGACGCTCGCCAGGCCCGGCGCAGCATCCTTAAGGCGATTGCAGCTAATGATCGCCGCGGCTTCGTTACCACCGGCGATATTACCTTTGATTCCCTTATCGATCGCTGCACCACCGATCTACGTCATCGCATCAATGATATTGCGGTGGCCAATCGGGTGCTGCGGCAGTTGATTAAGCGCATGAAAAATGACGGGCGCCAACAGGTTGGCTAGTCAGGGCGGCGCAAAGCTTGTCCCTGGGAAGCTGATATTCCTTTTCCAGACAAGCTTTGCGCCGCCCTGGTTGGCTAGTTGGTGCGGCAGGGTGCTGCGGCAAGGCTAACGACGAAAGACGAATGATGACCGGCAGGCGGGGCTTTACTCGCTTGAACCGAAGCTTAGCCCTGGACGAGGGCCAGGAGGCCGGCTTGAGCAAGGCCGATAAGGGTGCCAAGGACGGCGCCCCAGATTTCGATGGCGCGGAACTCCTTGCGTGCGACTTGATGGACCAAGCGTTCCATCTGCATGAGATCAAAGCCCATCAGGCGGTCGCGGACGATAGCGTAGACATCGATTGAGGCGCCGGCCATGGATTTGAGTTCATTGATAATGCTGGGTTGAGCCTTGCGCAGTTCATCGACCAGGGCATCGCGAATGGTGGATAAGCGTTCAGCGGTAATGAAGCCGCCGATGAGAGGAATTTTCCGCAGGTCTTCTACCCGCCGCTCGAGGGCGCGGTCGGCGAGGCGGCTAAAGGCCGGAGAGAGATCGACGCCGTCAAGTTTGGCCAAGAGATGATCGGGACTCAGGAGTTCTTCGGCGACGATACGCGCCACGGAGTTGGCGAGTTCTTCTTGGCGTCGAGGCAAGAGGCCCTGCAATCCAAAGCGCGGTTGGCGGGGATGAAAAAGCATTTTGATCGCCAGCCAATTAGTGGCGTAGCCAATCACGGCGCCGACGATGGGCAGCATAATCCAGGGGAGAAGAACGGGATCAATCATTAGGGACAATGGCCTGGGGTTCGGGGATAGGGGATGGCATCGCGGATATTTTGCACGCCGCTGACGAGACAGACTAAGCGTTCAAAACCCAGTCCAAACCCGGCGTGGGGCACGCTGCCAAAGCGACGCAGATCAAGATAAGGGGCGTAATCATCGGCCTGCAGACCGTGCTCTTGCAGGCGCGCCAAGAGCATCTCAAGGCGGTCTTCGCGCTGGGCGCCGCCGATCAGTTCGCCCATTCGTGGTACCAGTACGTCCATCGCCGCCACGGTGCGCCCATCGTCATTGAGGCGCATATAAAAGGCTTTGATGTCTTTAGGGTAATCAGTGATGACCACGGGTTTTTTCATGGCCACTTCGACTAAGAATTTTTCATGTTCAGCCTGCAGGTCGACGCCCCAACTTACGGGGAATTCGAAGCGTTTACCGCTTTTAATAAGTCGATCGATGGCTTCGTCATAGCTGAGGTGGGCAAAGTCGCTTGCGCAGAGATCCTCTAAACTCTGGCGCAGGCCGCGGGCCCACTGTTTTTCGAGGAATTCAATCTCCGCTGGGCAGCGTTCGCAGGCATCGCTAACCACCTGACGGACAAATTCTTCGGCTAGGGCGCGATTGCCATCAAGATCGCAGAAGGCCATTTCTGGTTCGATCATCCAGAATTCGGCAAGGTGACGAGGGGTATTCGAATTCTCGGCGCGGAAGGTGGGGCCGAAGGTGTAGATATTGCCCAGCCCGCAGGCGTAGGTTTCACCTTCAAGCTGACCAGATACGGTAAGCCAGGCCTCGCGGCCAAAGAAGTCTTGAGCCCAATCAATGGCTCCGTCCGGTTGGCGCGGCGGCGCAGCCAAATCCAGGGTGCTGACCCGAAACATGGCACCGGCACCCTCGCAGTCACTGGCGGAAATGATGGGGGTGTGAACATAATAAAAGTTTCGTTCACCAAAGAAGCGATGCACGGCTAGGGCGAGTTCTGAGCGGATCCGCATAATCGATTGGAAGGTGCGGGTACGAGCGCGCAGATGCGGGAGACTGCGCAGATGTTCGAGGCTGGTTTGCTGTTTTTGGATGGGGAAGGTTTCCAGGTCGCAATCACCGATAATCGTCATGCGCTCGGCCAGGACTTCCACGCTCTGGCCTCTGCCCTGGCTGGCGACTAGGCGACCTTGCACGGCAATGCTGGCACCAAGATGGGCGCGCCGCAGCAGTTCTTGGTAATTGGCTAACTCGGCGGGCGCGACAATTTGGATGCCCTGCAGGCTAGAGCCGTCATTGAGATCGATGAAACTGAGGCCGGCCTTCGAATCGCGGCGGCTGCGCACCCAGCCGTGAAGTTCTACGGCGATGCCTGCAGCATCGCTTGGCGGGGGGGTGGCAAGCAGGGAACGGACGCGTTGGACTGTCATGGCCCTAGGCTATAGGCTGCGATAAGTCCTGCCAAGCCCTGTCCAAGGCCGATCCCTTCGACAACCGCAAAGTAATGATGTCCGCCGTTCGCCAGACCATGGTCGGCGGCGGCCTTTTGCGCCCATGGGCCCTATCCAGCGGCGCTATCCAGCCAGTCTTGGCAGTTTTGTCGCTGAAGTTCGATCTCAGCTTCCACCAGCGACCTCAGGCGATCAAGTTCATCCGCTGCGCCGCCACTACGGCAGGCCTTGAGGAGCTTTTGGCTGAGCTCGTCGAGGGTGGTAAAACCGAGGGTGCCGGCGGTTCCGGCGAGGCGGTGAACGGCGTCGCTGGCGCCTTGACGATCGGCCTTGTCCAGGCAGTGGCGAATGTTGTGACGGTGTTCGTGAAGCTCAAGGCTAAAGGCCTGGATTAATTCTTGGGCAATTTCCTCGCCCACCTGAGAGACCAAGGCCAGGAATACTTGCGGCGGCTTGGCCCTTGGGGGCGGTGGGGCTTGGCTTGGGCTTGGGCTTATGGCTTCGCTGCCTGGCATGTATTGCGCAAGGGTGTTGAGGAGGGCTAATTCATCGATGGGCTTATAAAGCATTGCTTGCATCCCAGCGGCCAGGGCGCGGTCTTGGCTGTCTTGGATGACATCGGCGCTGAGACCAATGACCGGCACCGTGGCATAGGCTTGAGAAGCATTGCGGATGGCCTTGGTGGTAGCGAAGCCATCCATCCCCGGCATGCGTCCATCCATGAGGATGGCTGCTGGGCAGGGATGCGCCTCCAGCCAATCGAGGGCGGCTTGCCCGGTTTCGACACTGGACACCTGCAAGCCGTGGGACTCCAGAAGATGGCTCACGACCTGACGATTGATGGCGCTGTCATCCACAACCAAAATGTGATGCTGGGCTGGCCAGCGGTAACGCGGGCTATGGTCGCTACACCAGGAAAGGGCTTTTTGCCACTGATCTGTCAATAGGTCTAGGTTGTGGCTGTGTTGAATAACCCCGTGGGCACCGGCGAAGGCATGTAACCAAGCGGATTGAGGCCGTTGCGGGGCGAGAATAAGAATGGGCGGCAGTTGATGATCGTCGCTAAGCAAAGCCCTTTGTAGAGCTTGCAGTTCGACCTCTGATTCACCGCTGATGATCAGGGCCTGCTCGCCGGCTGGGGACTTTTGCCAGGCCTGCCAAGAATCGTAGCGCAGGATTTCGCAATCCGTTGTCTTGAGGGCCTTAAGATCCTGGGATGCGTCGACGGCGATGAGTCCTAGACGCTTTAATCGAGCGATGCTGGCCGGGCTGGTGGCCGCAGGGGGGGCCGTGGCGCGGAAGGTAAACCAAATCCGCGAGCCCTTGCCGGGGGTGGACTCGGCACCCATATTGCCACCCATGGCTTCAGCGAAGCCCCGGCAGAGGGAAAGGCCAAGGCCGCTGCCGCCATAGCGGTGCTGAATGCTGCTATCGGCTTGGGAAAATGGCTGGAAGAGGTTGGCAATCTGCTCTTCGCTCATGCCGATTCCGCTGTCTGTAACCCAGCCGCGCAGAAGCAATCCCTGTTCATCCTCATGGCAGAGCTCCAAGCCGGCTTCGATGCTGCCCTGGGCGGTAAACTTAAGGGCATTACTGAGCAGATTGTGATAGATTTGCTGCAGGCGCTGGGCATCGATAGAGAGCAGTGGTGGCAGCTCGGCGGCGACACCGGCGCGCAGCTCAATGGCCGAAACGAGGCCCTGGTGGAGGAAGGCTTGGCAGGCTTGGCGGAGAACACCTGCGGGGCAATGGGGTTCGAGGTGAAGATCGAAGCGCCCGGCTTCAATTTTTGCTAAATCGAGGGCTTCATTCAGTAGTCCGATGAGGGTTTGCGAGCAGGCCTGCATGCTTTCTAAATAGCCATGTTGTTGACTCGATAGTTGGCTGCGACTAAGGATCGTAGCCATCCCCAGAATACCATTGAGGGGGGTTCGTATTTCATGGCTGAGGGTATTGATAAAGGCGGTTTTAGCCTGATTGGCTGCCTCTGCATCTTGGCGGAGTTGCTCGCTGTTCAGGCGTGCCCGATCCAAACTCTCAAGGGTTTGATTGACCCGCAGGGCAAGACTGCTAAGTTCATCGTGTCCAATTACGCGTACTCGTTTATCTGAAGCTGCGGTTGCGGAGATGGCTGCCAGGTCGCCGTCAAGATCGCGGACTCGGCGCACCACCCGCTGCTGCAAAAGTACGAGGATCACGAGAGTGCCGAGGGCGCTAATTCCAATCAGGGCAAGGAGGGTGAATCGCAGGTAACGCTGCACCTCCAGTCGCATACCCGTTCCCAAATCCATGCTGGCGCGCATAATCGGCACGCCAAAAACATCGTTAAGATCAGCAATGGCGATGGTGTGCCGGGCTTGTTCTAATACCCAGGCCGCTGGTAATTCCAGCGGATAAGCATCCGTAGGCGCCGTAGATGCTGATAGTGGGTGAAGTCGCACATCTTCGCCGAGTAGGCGATTCAGTTTCTGCTGATAGGATGCACCAAGCCGGGTCCAAAATACAAGACGGCCATTGGCGGGTCCGCTGCCGTCAGAGCGATAGATTGGATGACTGGCAAACAAGCTTGCTGAGGCCTCAGCGCCAGCGGCTAGGCCATGGGCAGCGCTTTCGACCATAATCAGTTTTTGTATATTTTCATCGGCAAGCATGGCGCTTAGTTGCCGGTCGATCGCCGTGTATTCTTGCTCTTCAAGGCCCTGATAAATGAATCGGTAGTGCTCATTGCCCTCGGCGGTGAAATATACAATCGCTTCAATGCCAAGGATTTCAGTCGCCTCGCCGCTGAGATTGGCTTCAATAAAACGCTCATTGCGGTCAGAAACAAATTCGTAGCTATCATCAAAAATCGACCAATCCTGGACTTTCATGCCAAGATTTTCCGCCGTGATTTCTAGGGCATCGCGCAGGCGGACGATGGCATGGGCGGCGCGGTCATATTCGTATTGCCAGGTCTGTTGCCGAGCCCCTTGAATCAGCAAGAGATACACGGCACCCGTCATCGTCAGCATGGTGATGCCCACCACGGTGGCGATGGAGGCGCTGAGCCGGCGCTGGGAGAGCTCTGTCACCGATATCCTCCGCGCCCATGGCGATGCAGTGAGAAGAAGCCATTGAATGTCTCGTCACCGAGAGGGCTGGGGGCCATCATGGCGGCAAAAAGTTTCAGGGAAAGGAGAAAGCGCCTGACAAAAAAACCGCCCCGGCTTTCACCGGGGCGGCATCTATACAAGATAAAGCAAGGGCTGGAATCAGGCCTTGGCTAAATTCTCGGCGACAAAGTCCCAGTTCACCAAGTGGTCCATAAAGGTGCTGACGTAATTGGGGCGCGCATTGCGGAAATCGATGTAGTAGGCGTGCTCCCACACATCGATGGTAAGCAGAGCTTTCTCTCCATGCTTTAAGGGGGTGTCGGCATTGGCGGTTTTGCTGATGGCGAGCTTGCCATCTTTCACCACCAGCCAGGCCCAGCCGGAACCGAATTGGGTGAGGGCGGCCTCGGCAAACTGCTTCTTAAAGGTATCAAAGCTGCCGAAAGCACCATCGATGGCCGTGGCCAGGGCGCCAGCCGGGGCACCGCCGCCAGCCGGCTTCATGCAATGCCAGTAGAAGGTGTGGTTCCATACCTGAGCCGCCTGGTTAAAGAGTCCGCCATCGGCAGCTTTAATGATATCTTCAAGACTCGCATCGGCATGGGCACCGCCCTGAATCAACTCATTGAGCTTGGTGACATAGGCATTGTGATGCTTGCCATGATGGTACTCCAGGGTTTCGGCACTGATGTGCGGGGCCAAAGCATCTTTGGCGTAGGGGAGTTCGGGGAGGGTAAAAGCCATGGGTGGATCTCCTGAGCAAAACGAAGGGTGGGCGATGATGTCGGGCGATATTGCTCATAACGCCGCTATACTTTACCATAATAGCGTTTGGGTAAGAGCGCTCAAGTGTTTGACGCTGGAAAATGTCACTGGAATTCCATGATACGGGAATCGTCAGCCGGCCCATACTCAGGGGGTATCCGATGAAGACCGATCTCTCCGGCAATGTGCGGCGCCTGCGCAAGGCGGCCCAGCTCACCCAAGCGCAATTGGCAGATGCTGCCGGTCTGCCCCGGGCCACCGTGGCAGCCCTCGAACAGCCCGAGGCGAACCCCGGCCTGCAGGTGTTATTGGCGGTGGCGCGGGCCCTGGGGGTAAGTCTGGATGATCTGGTATCGCCGCCACCGGCCCATCGCTACTACAAGGTGCCGCTGTCAGAGCGCCGGGAAAACTGTTCCCCCGATGGCGCCTTTCGGGCCACCATGGTATCCCCCATTGCCTCCCGCGGCGTGCAGATTCAAAACGTGGAGATGGACCCCGGTTGCAAGTACCATGGCCAACCTCACCCCTTCGGTTCCCAAGAGTTCTTTGTCGTTCAGGAGGGCACGGCCACCTTGGTCATCGATGGCGAGGCGGTAACCCTTGCCGCCGGTGATCTCGTCCAATTTCCCGGCCAACTCCCCCACACCTACCGCAATCTTGATCCCCGCCAGGGGGTGAAGGCCCTTTCGGTGGTGGTGCTCTCCATTTAGGAGGGTCATCAGCAGGCCTGCTGTTTCGTACGATCGGTGCAGCGCGTTGGTTTCACCCCGAGAAAACCCTTCCGCATCTCTCGCGGCCACCTTTTGCAGAAAGGCCAAGGGGGCCTTTAGGCCAGGGGCTGCCGGCTAACGCGACCCGTGATGTCATCAATCGGACAGTCTTCCTCGTCGATGGCCTCGGCGGTCCAGGTGGCGGTGCGCAGGGTGAGTCGCAGTCCGGTATTCAGGGCGCTGAGCCGGTGCGTTGGCGGATGTTCCAAGATGCAGCGCTCGTGGCAGCCCGCCCAGAGATCAAGCCTGCCGCTGCGACCCTCGCCCACCAGATTGTGGTTAATGCTCCAGCCATGCTCAAATAGGCCGCGCTGCAGACGCCGGGCCAAATCGGTGGTAAATCGCACCTCTTGCCAGCGTACGCTAGAGGGATGGCGGCAAACAAACCAGCGTAGCAGGGCATCAATCTGGATATCGCCTAGGCCACCCCAGTAAGCGCACTCATTATCCACCGCCAGCAACCAGGGGTGGCCCAGTTCCTCGGCCCAGGTAATCAGACTGCGGTCCTTAGGCGGATCGCCATCGGCGGGGACAGCGGCGGTAAAAACCACGGTGCCGGAGACCATGCCCTCGGTCTGCACAATCCGCCGCTCGACGAACATTTCAGCCAGGGAAACCCAGGCCGGCTGCCCTTCAAGCAAGCCTTCCAGCAGTGGCTGTGGGTTTTCGGTAATAATCCACCCAGTGAACAAGCCAATCGATTCGGCAAAGCGCAGCGCTTCATGGGTATTCATGTGCGAGAGCGCAATCACCGGTGTCGCCGACCGCGTGTGCGCCGGATATCCCAGAATCGTCGAGGACCAATTGAGAACGGGCATCGCTCCCTCCGTGGACCATGTTGTACATATACCCCCATGCGGCAAGGGCCCGCATCCGCCAAGACCGGAGGGTGAATCCCAGGTGACCAGCCGCCGCCAAGCGCTAGTCTCAGCGCTGCATGTGGCAGACCTTACGACAACTGTGGACCATCCTGGACGCCCAGGAACGGCGCCGTACCATGCTAATGCTGGTCCTCATGCTCGGCCTCGCCGTTATGGAAGTTGGCGGCGTGCTCTCCATTGCACCCCTGCTGGCGGTGGCCGGGAATCCGGATTTGGTGCATCAGCAAGCCCTACTTGCCCGGGCCTATAGCGCCGGCGGTTTTACTTCTGCCGACGCCTTCTTGATTGCCTGTGCCCTCTTTGCCCTGGCCATGGTGGTGGCGACCTCGGTCTTTCGCGCCATCGCCCACTACGGCATGTACCGCTTTACCAATATGCGCCGCCACACCCTCTCCTGCCGCCTCCTGGCCGCCTATCTCCATCTGCCATTTGAGGATTTTGCGCAGCGCAACTCTGCGGACTTGGCCAAGGGGGTGCTTGCCGAGGTGGACATGGTCATCAATAAAGGCCTCTTGCAGTATATTCGATTAGCTGCCTATACTGCCGTAGCGGCAGCCATGCTGCTGATGCTGGTTATAATAAACCCATGGCTGGCGATCGTGCTTTTAGGCTTGCTGGGAGGTGGATATGCACTCATGTATCTATTAGTGCGAGGAGTGCTTACTCATTGGGGAAACGTGCGCCAAGAGGCCAATGCACAACGCTATCAAGCCACCAATGAAACCGTACGTGGACACCGTGAACTCAGTGTACTGGGCCGCGAAAACGCCTACCTACAAGCCTTTCGAACACCGTCCCTGACCTACACTCGGGCACTAACCTGGCATCAAACCCTGGCTGAAACCCCACGCTTCCTGCTCGAAGGGGTTGCCTTCGCCGCCATGATATCGGTTTTGCTCTTTTCTTTGGTCATTCAGCGTGAATCCCTGGCTAACATTCTGCCCATGCTAGGACTCTACGCCTATGCCGGATACCGACTGCTACCTGCGTTGCAGCAGATCTATGCGGCATTGAGCAGTGCCCGATTTGCGGCAAGTAGCCAACACGCCTTGTTTGCAGATCTTGCCTCTTCTCTTTCTGCTCCCCTTGAGGTCCCTCCGCAAGGTTTGCAGCATCACCTCGATATTGGCCCCTTGCGTTACACCTATCCTGATAGCGAAAATGGTCTGCGCTGTCCCCAATGCATACGCATCCTAGTCGGTGCCAAGGTACAAATAATTGGCCCCACTGGAGCGGGCAAATCCACCTTACTCGATCTAATACTAGGACTGCGCCAGGCACAAGAGGGAGGCCTATC
>REDX01000155.1 GCA_007695355.1 Planctomycetota bacterium | reverse complement strand
GGACAGGCAAATAGTACTGGCCAACCCTTTTATTCCCATTCCCAGAGGATTTCGACCCTTATCAATGGCCTCTTGCTTGGGTCAGCCTTTAACGGGCATGGGAACACAGCCACCGGATTTGAGCATTTGCTCGTAAGCCGGGGCAATACCTGCAGTACTAGGACAGGTTTTCCCTAGATCTTTATTGTATCGCGGAAGGCGTCGTCGATGTCGGTGGCGCAGGCGCAAATAAACGACAACGATCCTGCAGCCACTGCATACCGCGGGAAAAAAAAGGGGACAGGCAAATAGTACTGGCCAACCCTTTTATTCCCATTCCCAGAGGATTTCGACCCTTATCAATGGCCTCTTGCTTGGGTCAGCCTTTAACGGGCATGGGAACACAGCCACCGGATTTGAGCATTTGCTCGTAAGCCGGGGCAATACCTGCAGTACTAGGACAGGTTTTCCCTAGATCTTTATTGTATCGCGGAAGGCGTCGTCGATGTCGGTGGCGCAGGCGCAAATAAACGACAACGATCCTGCAGCCACTGCATACCGCGGCGCTTGGCCTCACTGGCCAGACTCCCTAGCTTGCCTAAGGCACTACCGCCGAGAGAGCGAGGGGTCAGCATGGAGCGCACCCATTCTCCAGGGACCAGTTCCGCATCCAGGCGCTGGATAATCGCCGTCAAATCGGCGGGGATGGAACCAGGCTTATCGGCCCGACCGCGGCGGCCGACGCCATCCACTAATTTGAGATATTCATCCAAACTCAGTCCCGGATCTCCCTTCCGACTTGAGGTTATCGCGGTGATCGGGGTGAGCCAAGGGTGCTCTGGTTGCGCTGGAGAAGTCGGACTTCGACTCGAGGCGGCAGCCGACTGCCGAGCCTCGATGCGCGCCTTAACAGAAGTATAGGCACTGGTTTCCGGCGTTGTGGCCAGCTGGGCACGGATGGGATTGAGATCCACATAAACCATGCAGGTGGTGATGGCCGCCGTATCCAAGAGCGGTATGGAACGGAAACGCCCCTCCCAGAAGGCCCCAGTGCAGTCATCCTCGCGGTTCGCCAGGCGGCTAAGGGGTTCTTTGACCGCCTTCATAAACCAACTCACGCTGCCAAGACGGGCGCGCCAGCGGGCCAAAAATCCATCTTCTTGAGCCCGCGCTTCCAAGATCCCGCGCACCTCAGGGCTTGCCGCCCGGGCGGGATCGACATCCAGATCCTCATTCTCACGCAGGGCCCACCAGGCACGCAAGACCTGCTCATCGCTGAAAGAGACGGCTTCCTGGGGCCGCGGACGCAGCACCACATGGAGATGATTAGACATGATTGCATACGCCCCCACCTGTACCGCGCAGTGCCGGGCCAGAAGGGCTAAACGGCGTTCAATCCAACGCTTACGGTGCTCATAGCCCTCCCCGCAGAGCAGGGCGCGGCGTACACAGCGGGAAATGCAGTGCAACCAGGGCGGGGTAGAGGGATCGAATTGGCGTTCACGGGGCTGACGCATGGATGTAAGACTAATGGAAGCAGATTTAAATGCAAATCAAAATTATGCCTGTCCCTATATAAATCAATAAATTAAATGAATTTTGGACACCGTTGAAAAAATCTTAGAGGAGGTCGAAGATGGTTTGTGCCAATGGCCCTAATTGGGGATCGCGGGCGCCCATGAGGAGGATGGTGTCGCCGGGCATGGCGTGGGTGGTGACCCAGTCGATAATGGCGAGATGATTGGGGGCGTAGTCGGCGTGGGCTAGGCCGCTGAGGTCGGCGGCGAGGTCGGCGGAGGAGATGTCGCGGGTGACGCTGCCGCCGGCATAGAAGATTTCACCGTAACAGATACGATCCCCGGGACGAAGTATTTGGGGGAGCATTTCTGCCAGTTCCTGGCGCAGAAAGCGGGCCGGACCGAATCCGTGAGGCTGAAAGATTGCCAAGACGCGCTCGGCTCCGGCCTGGGCGGCGCGTAGGGCGGCGGCAATTTTTGCACCATTGTGTGCATAATCATCGACCACCGTAATGCCCTGATCGCTGCGCCCCAGAACCTGAAAGCGGCGGGCAACGCCGGGGAAATCGCAGAGCGCGGCAACGGCCACAGCGGGGCTCACGCCTAAGGCCTGGGCGGCAACCAGCGCGGCGAGGCCATTTTCTATGCTATGCATACCCGGTTGCGGTATATCCAGGAGCAGGGATGCGCCGTCTGGAGTGGTAAGTTCCCCTTGGCTGCGCCAGGGACCCAGGCGTAGGGGCTCGCACCGCCACTGGGCCGCCGAATTGCGCATGCCATAGCTGATGCAGTTGGGATGCTGATGCACTAGGCAAAGCACTTGATCATCGTCGGCATTCACCAAGAGCCGCTGACTGCGTTGGGCAAAGGTGGCGAATTGCCGGCTCAGCTCCGCTACCTCGGCGTGGTCGCGGGTAATATTATGGATGAGCCCAAGGGCGGGGGCGTAGCCGATGAGGGTGCCATCGGATTCGCAGGCTTCGACCACCACCGGTCCGGCAGCGGGCCCGGCGCTAAAACAACCCATGTGCTGGGCACCATCTTCGGCCAAGGCGGCGCCGCCGAGCACCGTCGCCGGGCATTGCGCCTGGCGCAGGATCCAAGCGATCATGCCCACCACGCTGCTTTTGCCGCTGGTACCGCTCACCGCCAAACCGGGCTGACCACCAGCCACCACCTCAGCCAGCAGGGCCGGCCGGGGGACGCAGGTCAAACCCAATTGATTTGCGGCAGCCAGTTCTGGGGTGTCGCGTTCTACCGCCGTGGAATGGATGAGCCGATCGATATCAGGGCCGATGGCGCTGCCGTCCTGGGGATAAAGGGTGATGCCACGGCCGCGCAAGATCTCTTGAATAACTTGATTCTGCCCCTGATCAAAGGCGCGATCGCTACCGCTTACCCGGATCCCGCGATGAGCCAGGAGTTGCGCCAAGGGATTCATGCCGGCGCCACCAATGCCGGAAAAGTGGACCCGCCCCATACCTAAGCGGATTCGGCGGTGGCCCGCCGCCCCTGCTGATGGCGCTCATCGCCAATGCGAATGATGCGCCAGCCACTGGGGCCACGGCGCAGTTCGGTAATCGAGCCATGGGCGATACCGATCCCCGAAGCAAGGCCTCCGGCGGTGCCCAAGCGGGGCTGCAGATGGCGCAGCACGGCTGCGATCATGCAACCATGGGTAACCACCGCCAGGTGTCCACCATAGGGCAGGTTGCGCAAGGCGCCCTGGAGGCGCTTCATTACATCCGCCTCGCCCTCGCCGGTGCGGGGATCCAATAATAAACCGTCCTGGGCCCGAGGCACCTCGCTTGCCGCCAAGCCGGCGTGTTCGCCCCAGTGTCGATCGCCCCATTCCTCGGCAATGGCGATGGGGATATCGTGGGCGGCAAAGGCCTGCTCGGCGGTGGCACGGGCACGCTTAGCCGGTGAACAAATGCACTCGCTGGTGCCATACAATAAACCCGAGAGGGAAAGCGCTTCGGCCTGAGCACGGCCAATATGATCCAGGGGCGGATCCATGGTGGCACCCACCAGTAAGCCTTCGGCTTCTGGCTGACTACGGCCATGGTGTATTAAGAACACCCGCTGCTCGCTACTGTGGTAACTCACCTCATCCAAGGCATAGTCGACTACCACCTGCTCGGTTCCATCGCGCTCTTTCAATCGCCGCTCAACCAAGGCGAAGCCGGCATCCTCGAGGCTGACGCGGGCGCTATCAGCGGTTTCGGGCACCTCGGAAACCTGGAGGCCCTCGTATTCAAGATGATCAAAGGCCACTCGTTGGAGCAGGCGGATCACCCGCCCGCCAATGCCCTGGGCCCAAAGCCGCGGATTCGCCAGCACTACTTGAACATGGCCGCGACGCTTGCCATCGGCGTAAAGACTGGCCCAACCGCAGGATTTATCATCTACTACCACGGTATAGGCATTGGAGTGGCAGAGCCGCTCTACCAAGCGCCGAGCATCCTGCTCATCACTGACCGGCCCACCATCAGTGGCCGAGCGTTCTCGACTCATGGGGCCAGCCACCCAGCTCACGGCCGCTTCACCATCCGAAGCAACAAAGGGGCGCAGGGCGACGGTGCCATCGGTAATCGCTGGGAGATTCATAATGTGTGAACTCTAGCGTCAGAGAAGACCAGCGCCAGCATAAGAGAGCACTCAGGGAGAATAAGGGCGGCGAAGGTAGGACTCTGAGCCCGATGCAACAAACCTTCTCTGCCCTCCCTCACGTCAGGGGCTGCCAAAGGTGACGATGGGCAAGCGTTCGATCTTTGCGCTGCCATCATCGAGAATGGTAATGCGATAGTCGATGTGTTGATTGCCCTGGCGGGTGCTGGCGATGAGAACACCGCCATCGCCACGTCGCACGGTTGTCACATCAACCCAGCGATCACGTCCCAAGCGCCGCACCGCCGAGCGCTCGGCCGCACTCAAGGGCGCATGCTGCACCGGATCATAACGCTGGCAGCCCAGGGAGAGGGCCGCGGGGAGGCCAAGGGCAAGGAGGGCGAGGGCGGCAGGGCAAAGCAGGAAGCGCATGGGCGAGAGCCTAGGCCCGAGCGCCAGCTTGGCCAGAGGCCATCCCCAGCCGCACACAAGCGGAGCTTGAGCTGGTTGCGCAGGGCCCCGGACGATGTCGGGCTGCTGGTTTTAGGGCCGAATGAAAAATTGCGGCGTGGCTTCGGGGCCGTGGCGGAGAAGCAGACCAGCCGTGCCCTGGAGGGGCATTTCACCGGCATGACTCTGCCAGGCCGGCAGACCGTCGAGGAGGAGAAGACTGCGCCCAGCATGGCGAGGATCTGGCAGGGCAAGGGCAAGACCCACCTCCTGCCGCAGGTACGTGGCATCCCGGTGAACCAGACTGCGATGATCCCAGGTCACCGGCAGCCGATCGAGCTGATTCAATAACCGTTCGCTGAGCCGATTTGAACGGGGTCCACCAATCAACACTAAGTGATATTCGCGCCAAGAGCCGGCGCTTTCTTCGTCTGCAAGGAAGGCTTCGTCGCTTATCACCGGCGGACGCCCATGGGCATGCTGGGCCCAATCGGCAAGGAATTGCTGCAATAAAGCCTGGTTTCGCTGGCGGCTGGCGAGGTGCTCTCCCCCTCCCCATACCACCAGCCAGGGGCCCTGGGCATACGCATCATGGGGAAGAACCGGGGCTGTCGCTTGACCCTGGTTGACCACCAAACGCAAAGCCGGTGACGGACTTAGGCGCCATTGCAGCCCGCGTAAGCCATGGCTCTCAAGGCGTTTCGTCTCTGCATCGATGAGGATATGGCCGCCGCGCAAAGGGTCTTCGATACCCGCCACCACCAGGGGGCCGAGGCGGCCCGGGCGCAGCGCCCGGTACTCCGGCAGTATGCGGGCTTGCCCAGGCAAGGCCATCAGCGGGGGCACGTCGGTGGCGCCAGCGCGATCATCCCACCAAGTCGCTTGATGAAGCTCTTCCTCGCGCACCACTGCCTGGGGATGATCTGCGCCAAGACCCGAGCGTCGCTGCCAAAGTCGCTGCATGGCTTCATCACCGGCGCCCTGCTGGTAGATCGGCAAATGACGTAGATGGGCCAGGCGCAGCTCCGGCTGCCAGGGTAATTCGCGCCAGCGCTCCGCCCCGTCGTCTGCCGGTTCAGCGCTGAAATGGGGATTAAGCAGCCGCGGCTCCATCAGCACCAGGCCGGCCAGCCGCCCCGGATCATCCAAGGCCCAGCGCAGCATGCCGCCACCACCGGCCCCCCTGCCTAGACCCCACACCGGGCCCTTGAAACCCTGACGCTGAAGCTCATCAAGCAGGGCCTGGGCCCGGCGCAGGGCAATGCCCGACCAGGCGCGGTCGCCGGCTGGGTAACATTCGAGGACCCGCCATCCAGCCGCCAGCAAAGTTTCAATAAGCGCCTGTGGCGCCGCCGGCCAGCGAGATTTATTCAGTTGTTCGCGTTGCCGTTGGCCCTGAAAGATGACCAATAATGGTGCCGCCGAATCAGCGCCTTGGCCATGCAGGCGATAAGGCTGAACGCTGCCATCTATGGGGCAACGCCAGGCCCCCTCGACACCCTGCAATGCAGGATCCTCGGGCAGCGAAAGCCAGCGCTCTAAATGGGCGCTGAGGCGCTGCAAGGTCATGGCAGCGGCGAGATCGGGGGCGCGGCGCAGTTCCAGGCCAGCCTGCTCAAGCCATAGTTGGGGCCTGGGATCGGGGTGCTGTTTCTGGTCCACGGCGCTGGCCTGCTGGCTTAAGCGGCGGGCCAGACTGGGCAAATCATCCAGGCCCTGACGAGCCACCAACGGCATTGGCCGGCGCAGCCAATGGGCCTCAACGCGCACCGCCTCAGCCGGCCACTCGCCAGGAGCAATCCAATTGAGAACTAAGCCGCGACGTAAGTCGCCGACGCTCACATCTTCAATCTGGCGGCTCATAAGCCGCTGCGCACCGGCGTGAACAGCCACCGCAAGAACCGCGCTCTCGCTTCCCTGAAAATCCCCTTGCCCCTGCATGGAAATACGAAGGCGATGAATAAGACCAGGACGCACCAAAGGATGCAGGGCTTCAATGTGCAGGGCCGGCGGGAGAATCACCGCATCTTCGGCCGCTATCGAAGAGGAAAGCGGCGCCAAAAATATGATACAACTTAGCGCAAGCAAAACGCCCATTCGGCAGCTGTGGACACATCGCCAAGTCATGCTGCCGCCTCTATCCGCCCATCGAGCCGGGCGCATCTGCTTTCCCCCGCGGCAGCCCGGCCCGGCACGCCTAGGACTCCGCCGCAGCGCAGATTTCGGGGTATAGCTGCTGATAGCGCACGTAGTCGCCGCTAATGCGGGCAATGCGCATCTGAAGTTCTGGGGCAAGGGGCTTGATGACGCGGGCCGGCACCCCGGCCACCAGGTGCCCCGGGGGCACCCGCATGCCCTCACCCACCACCGCGCCAGCGGCCACCAAACTGCCATCGCCAATCACCGCCCCATCCAAGACCACGCAGTTCATGCCCAGCAGACAGCCCTTGCCAATGGTGCAGGCGTGAGCGGTGGCGTGGTGTCCAAGACTGGTCTCAGCGCCAATAATGCAGGGCTGCTTGCGCGACAGATGGATGACGCAGTTATCCTGGATATTGCAGCCCTCACCCAGGCTAATGTAATTAAGGTCCGCGCGCAGGACCGCGCCAAACCACACCGATACCCGCTCGGCGCAGCGAACATCACCAATCAGCGTGGCATTGGGGGCAAGAAAGCTAGGGCGCTGGGGCCAAACCCCATTGATCGGCATAATGCAGGGCATGCCACCAGTATACAGGTGTGGGAATGCCAACCCAAGGGGCAACCCCAGCCGAGTCAAAAAAACAGCCCACCTCCACCGCCAGAGCGCAAGCGTTGATGGCACAGACCAATCCCCTTGCAGACCGAACAAAGGGGCCACGATTCTCGGTTGCCGCCGGCCATTGCTGCCATCGTCGGCAACCAGGAGCCCTTTATGTCCGAGACCGTCACTTCCCTCCCCTGCGCCCAAGACATCGCCCGCTGGGCTGAAGACATTATTGCTGGTCGCAGTCTCTCTAGTCCCCAGGCGCGCAGCCTCCTTGATCTTGAACCCGGTTCCGAGGCTGTCGCTGCCCTGTATGCTGCAGCGCAGCAAGTGCGCGATCACTTTCTTGGCAATACCGTGCACTTCTGTTCCATCCTCAATGCCAAGGCAGGCAATTGCTCGGAGAATTGCAGTTACTGCTCCCAGGCCGCCGGCAGCACCAATGTCGACTACAGCAAAACCAAGTGGCTGGATGCCGAGGATATCGTTGATGCCGCCCGCAGCGCTGCGGAAAATGGCGCCAAGGCCCTGGGCCTGGTCGCCGCCTGGAAGGGCGTCAAGGCGGGGGCGCAATTGGATATGATCTGCGAGAGCATTCGCCAATTGGTGGCCCAGGGCAATATCCGCCCCGATGTCAATCTCGGCATCCTTGAAAGCCAAGAAGTAGCCAATCGTCTGCAGCAGGCCGGCGCCGCCGTTTACGGCCACAATTTGGAAACCGCGCGCAGCTTTTTCGATCAAACCTGTTCTAGCCACAGTTTTGAAGAGCGCTGGGAAACCATTCAATACATTAAAAACTCCGGCATGGGCCTGTGCTCTGGCGGCATTATCGGCATGGGTGAAAGTAAAGATCAGCGGGTGGAATTCGCCGAGCAACTGCGCTTCATCGAACCGCAGATGATTCCCATCAACTTCCTCAATCCCCTCGAAGGCACCGGCTACGAAGACCGCCAACCGGTGGACACCGATGAGGCCCTCATCACCCTCGCCATGCTGCGCCTATTCCTGCCCGAGCGCAATATTATGGTGGCTGGCGGCAAAGAGGTCACCTTTGGCGAGCGCCTGCACGAGGTCTTCGCTGCCGGCGTCAATGCGGTCATGGTCGGCAACTATCTCACCACCCTCGGCACCGATCCCGACTACTGGCACAAGCAAGTAGCCAACTATGGTCTGGAATTGGCCGGCGCCGCTGGCACCGGCTGCGGCCGCGGAAACAAATAAGCCCCTGTCCTGCAGGCAAGCTTTGAGGCCTCTGAGCCGGCCCGCTGCTCACCCATTGACGCGGCGGCGTTGGCGGCACCATGCTGCCCTCTTCTCCGGGTCAGCCGCTGACCCCTCCCCCCCTACGACGCGCCCCGTTGTTGTTCTGAGGTACCTATGGCCAAAACGTCGGCGAATGCCCTACAAAAGAGCCTCTTGGCCGTCAGCGATGATCTGGCTGAACGCTATGGCGTCTACAAGCCCGGCGAGCGCGAAGACTTTATCGCCTGCCTCGCCCTGCAGATCCTTGAGCTCGGCAATACCGAGCGATCTGCCCGCGATGCCCTCAAGCGGATCCGCGAGGAGTACGTCGACTGGAACGATATGCGGGTGGCCACGGTGCGTGAACTCCAGGACATCCTGGGCCCGCGCTATATCCGCTGCCGCGAAAAGGCCGAGGATCTGCATTCCCTGCTTGCCGATATCTACACCGCCTTCCGGCGCATGGATGTCACCGATCTGGTGGTAACCCCCGATGGCATCGCCACCCTGCGCGCCCTGCCCGACACCACCCTCATCCGTGGGGATATGGTGGAAACCGCCCTGCTGGCAGTTTGCAACCTCAACACCTTCCCCTGCGACGAATTTCAATTCGAAATCCTCAAGTACCTCAAGGGCGTGCCCCGTACCTGGCAGTACGAGGATAGCCTGGACAAAATCAGCGAGGCCCTCGATAAGGACCAACTGCTGGCCCTGTCCCACGGCCTGCGCCAGCACGCCGACTTCCTCAATCAGCAGGAAATCGACGACCCCCAGCCGGTGGATTATGGCTGGGAAAAGGCCAAACCAGCCAGCAAATCGGCGGCGAAAAAGCCCGCTGCCAGCAAGGCCAAAGACGGCGGCAGCACCAAGACCACGGCCAAGAAGAAGCCGGCGGCAAAAGCAAAAAAGCCCGCCGCCAAGAAATCCACATAAGCACCAGCAGGAGTCACCGCCATGGCGGGTCATAGCCACTGGGCCAATATTAAGCACAAGAAGGCGGCCAACGACGCCAAAAAGGCCAAGGTCATTACCCAAATGGGCCGCCTCATCCGCGGCGCCATCCAAGTCGGCGGCCCCAGCCCCGATGAAAATCCTCGCCTGCGCCTCGCCATCCAAAAGGCCAAGGCACAGAATATGACCAATGATGTCATCGACCGCATCCTCGCCAAGGCCAAGGGTGAAGGCGATAGCAAACCGATGGAAGAACTCACCTACGAAGGCTATGCCAGCAATGGCGTGGCGGTGGTGGTTGAGGTCATGTCGGACAATCGCAACCGCACCGCACCAGAAATCCGCAAGCTCTTCGAGCGCGGCGGCGGCGCCATGGGCGCCCCCGGCTGCGTCGCCTGGCAGTTCCATGAAAAGGCCCTCTTCGCCGTTGACGGCAGCGACGAGGAAAGCGTCCTTGAGGCCTTACTCGCCGCCGATGCCGACGCCGAAGACATCGCAGAACAAGAGGGCCAGGTACTGATTACCGCCCCCGCCAATCTCTACGATGTGGTCAACCGCGCCTTGAGCGAAGCCGGCTTAAGCATCGCCTCGGCCGATATTAGCAAAATCCCTGAAAACGAAGTTCATATCGACGACTTAGAGACCGCGCAAAAAATCCAGCGCCTCATCGATACCCTGGATGAACACGACGACGTCACCGCCGTCTACTCCAACTTCGTCCCCAGTGCCGATATCGCCGAAGAGCTGTAGTTTAAAAAACACCATATCACCCCCGCTTCAACGTTGGCTCGCCCTTATCGAGTCGTCTTCGACTTATTCACTCCGCAGCACCGCCAAAGGCTCTCGGGTGCGGGCGGCGCGGGTGCCGATAAGGCCGGTCAGCACCACCCCGGCGAGGATGGCGGCGCTCAGCAGCGCCAACTCAGGGATGGGCAGGTGCAAGGGGAGATCCAGGAGTCGGGTAAGAATTAGGTAAGAGGCCAGGGTTGAAAGCCCCACGCCGAGGCAGCTGGCAATCAGGCCGATGGCGGCGAATTCCGCCAGCACCGCCAGGCGCAGATCGCCATCGCCGGCGCCGCAGACCCGCAGCAGGGCCGAGTCATAGCGCCGCTCGCCAGCGGAGGCGGCACAAATACCAATGAGCACGCAGATGCCGGCAAGGAGGGCGATAACCGAGAGGGCCACCACCGCCGTCGACATGCGCTCAAGCACCGCCCGCGCCTTATTCACCTGCTCGGCGACATCGATGGTGGTCACCATGGGGAACTCCCGGGCGAGGGCGGCCTGGATCGCCATGCGCGCCGCTAGGCCATCCGCCTCTGGTGCCGTGCCCATGGTCGCCAGCCACTGCCGGGGCGCCGGGGCCAGGGTTTCGGGACTCAGCAAAAGGAAAAAATTGAGGCGGAATCCCAGCCAGTCCACTTCACGCACGCTGGTAATGCGGCCAGTAATCGGAAAACCCTGGATATCGATGGTTAATTCGTCGCCCAAATCCAGTCCGGCGGCATCGGCAAAGGTGGTGGCGATGGAGATTTCGTCCACCGAGTCAGCCGCCATCCAACGGCCAGCGACGATCTCCTCGTCGGGGCCCAAATCCTCGCGCCAGCTTAGGCGCTGCTCGCGGGTGAGGGCCCATAGCCGGCGTTCGGCCTCGCGGCCCTGGCCCAGATTGGCAGCATTAATTGGCTTTCCGTTAATCGCGCGCAGACGAGCGGTGACCATCGCCGCGGTTTCCACGCCCACCGCGCCCGCCCCCTCGGCCACCGTCACCAAGCGCTCAATTTCCGTATCGGGAATTTCAATGGCATAGAGGGCGGGGGCGCGCTCGCCGAGGCTTGAGCTTAAGGCCTGTTCGAGGCTTGCGCGGTAGGTGCCCAAAACACCGAGGGTGCAGGCAGCCACACCCAGGGCTACTACCGCCGCGGTGGGGCGAAAACCGGGGCGAGCGAGATTGGCCAGGCCATGGCGCAGGCCGGGATGGCCCAGGCGCAGGCGGGCCATCAGGGGCAGCAGCAGCCGCGCCACCGCGCCAATGCCCAGGGCCACCACCACGGCGCCTAGGATCAAGGCTGGGCCGAGGCGCCAGGAGCGGGTTTCAGCCGCGCTAATCAACACCGCCACCACCAGTCCCAGTCCAAGGATGCCGAGGGCCAGCAAGCGATCACTGGGCAGACGGGTTTGCTCATCGCGCAGCACCGCCAAAGGCGAGAGGCGGCGCAGGGCGACCACCGGCGCTAAGCCGGCAACCAGGGCGGCAATCAGCCCCAGGGCCAGCCCCCAGGCCATGGAGGGGAGATGGGGAAGCCCGCTCAATTCCAGGGGCAGTATACCGCCGAGGATCAATACCGCCGTCATATGCAGGCCCGCCCCCAGCAGAGCGCCAACCAGGCCCCCGGCCAGGCCCAAGAGGGCCACCTGCCAGGCCATGACCCCCACCACCGCCCCCGGCCGCGCGCCGAGGACGCCGAGGAGGGCGGAGTCGGCGAGGGTGCTCACCACATGCCCGCGCACCAAATGGGCCACGCCCACCGCCCCCAGCAGCAGGGCAAGTAGGGCTAGCATGCGCAGGAAATCGCCAAAGCGGTTGAGGAAGCGCTGCACCGCGGCCAAGGATTCGCTGGCCGTGGTCAATTGAATTTCCGCGCCCGGACGCACCTGGCGGAAAAAGCCCCCCTCCTCAGGCTCTGGCAGCTCCCAGGCCGTACGTAAAACGCTTGCCGCAGTTTCTGGGGCCACCTCCCAGGGCAGAACAATCTGCGTCTGATGGGTGACGCGGGCGGCGAAACCGGCCAAACCGCTGGCCTCCAAGGCGGCGGGGGTTATCAGCACGGTGGGGCCGATACTCATCATTACCGAGCCACCACCGGGCTCGTCAATCAAGACCCCGCCAATGCGCAGGTCCAATTCACCTAGGCGCAGGGTGTCGCCCACCGCCACATCCAATTGCAGCAGCAGATCCCGCTGCACCAGGGCGCTGCCGTCATCCATAACCTCGGCCAAGGCAGCGGCGTCATAGCGCTGGCTCTGGCCCGCCGCGGCCCCCTCCACCTCCAATTCGACGACACCGCGAAGAGGCCAGCCAAGGGCCGGAGCGCGCAGCAGCACCAGGCGCGCGGCCTCACCATCGGCGCGGGAAGCCATGGTTACCGTGCTGCGCACATCAACGCTGCGCCAGCCGGCGGGCAGGTACTCGGCCAGATCCTGGCGCCGCTGCTCATCCAGGGGACTGTCCGCCGAGAGGAGCAGGTCGGCGCCAACGATGGTGCGCGATTCGCGATCCACCGCTGCCCCAGCATCAGCGATGGTGCTGCCCACCGTCACCCGCGCCATTACCCCGAGACAGAGGCAGGCCACCACCAGAACCACCCGAGAGCGACGACCGGAAAGAGCCCGCCAGGCCAGGCGCAAGGAGATGGGGATCACGCCGGCTGCCCGGCGCGCAGGCCCACCACCTCGCCATCGCTGAGACTTAAGACGCGGTCGGCCCGTTCAGCCAAATGAATATCATGGGTTACCAGCACCAGGCCAACGCCCATTTCACGGCAGGATGACCATAGTAATTTCTCCACCACCGCCCCGCTGGCGGCATCCAAATTACCGGTGGGCTCATCGGCTAAAATCAGGGCGGGGCGGGTGACCAGGGCCCGGGCGATGGCCACCCGCTGCTGCTCACCGCCGGAAAGCTGGGCTGGGCGATGGCCCAGGCGCGCGCCCAAACCCACCGACTCCAAGGCCGCCTCCGCCCGCTGCCGCAGCTCCACCCGGGAGAGTCCGCGGCGCAGTTCCAAGGGAATGCAGACATTGTCGAGGGCGGTGGCATAGGGAAAGAGTCGGTAGGATTGGAAAACAAAGCCGACATAGCGCCCACGATGGGCGGCAAGCTCGCCGGCCCCCATGCTACCCAGGGCGCAGCCGGCAATCCATACCTCGCCAGCGCTGGGGCGATCGAGGCCAGCGAGGAGACCGAGCAGGGTCGACTTGCCCGAACCGGAGGGCCCAACGATGGACAAACTCTCACCGCCCTGCAATTGCAGGGAGACATCCTTGAGCACGGTAAGATCACGGCTGCCATCGCGGTAGGTACGCCGCAGGCCTTCGGCGCGCAGCACCTCCGCCGCTGGGGTATGGACATCGCTCATGGTTGCGTTTCCGTGTCCGTGGCCGGAGCCGGGTCATCGCTTGTTTCTTCAGCGGGGGAGAAATCGGGATCAAGGATGGGCAGCAAAAAATCGCGCACCGTATTCGCCACCACCCGCTGCCCCTCAGCATTAGGGTGAATGCGATCGGCGAGATTCAGCTCCGGCTTCATCGCCACTCCTTCGATAAAAAAGGGCAGCAGGGGAAGTTCTTTATCATCGGCCACCTGGCGAAACATCTGGCGGAATTCCTGGCGATAGCGATCCCCATAATTGCTTGGCAAATCGATGCCAAAGAGGATGACCTTGGCCCCCGCCTCTTGACCGAGGCGCACCATCTCGCGCAGGGCCTTCTCGCTATCCGCCAGCGGCAGACCACGCAGGCCATCATTAGCGCCGAGGGCAATCACCAGCCAGCGCGGCTCTTGGCGCAAAAGCCAGGGCAGGCGGCCCAAACCACCGCGCAGGGTATCGCCGGAGAGCCCGGCATTGACCACCCGCACTTGCAGTCCGTGCGCAAGCAAATCCTGGCTGAGCAAGGCCGGGTAGGCTTCCTCCTCCTGCAGGCCAAAGCCGGCAGTGATACTATCGCCAACAAAGAGTAAGACCGGGGGCTTGGCTGCTTCTTCGCTCCAAAGCATCGGGGCCAGCAGCAGCAAGGCGGACAGCAGCAACAGGGGATGGGCTCGTCGTATCATATGGTAAGCCTACGAAGGGAGAGCGGAAATGTAAGATGGGGGGCCTGGGGCGCCACCTAGGACACTCGGCGTGGGGCCACGGTCAAAAGCATGAGCGCGAGGAGCACCAAGACGCCGCCGAGCATGAGGAAACCGGGGGTAAAGCCCCAGCCGTCAATCACCTGCCCCATGGCCCAGGCGGCCAAGGCATAGCCGGGGATGCCGCCACAGGAGAGGAGGATAAAGAGCATGGTGGTATCCAAGGGTAGGCGTCCAGCGGCATAGGACTGCAGGCTTGGCCAGAGGCAGGCCAGGCCCAAACCAGCCAGGCCAAGCACCGGGTAAACCCATAGCCAATGGGGAAGCAGGGGCAGGGCGAAGGTGGCGAGGGCGGCAAGAATGGTGGACCAAAGCATCATCCGATGCAGTCCCTCCTGGGGCGTCAGTAGGCCCACCAGAAAGCGGCCGGCAATCATCCCGCTGCCAAAAATGGCCACCCCAATGCCGCCAGCGCGCACGCTCAAACCAAAATCCAACTGCAGATAGGCCGCACCCCAAAAGGTGAGCGCACCCTCAACCCCGCCGGCAATCACCATCATCAGCCAAAACCACCAAAAGGCCGGAGCGCGGAGGATGGTCAGGGATTGCCCCCACACCAAGCCAGCGTGGATGCGCTCCCGCCCCCGCTCCTGATCGGCGTAGCGCAGATAGGCCGCTGCAGCAGCGAGGGTTACCAGCGCCAAACCGGCCATGAGCAGGCGCCAGGGCACTTCGCGGGTCAGTAACTCGCCCCCGCCAATCATCGTCAGCACCACCCCCACAGACCAAAAACCATTGACGATATTGAGATAGCGCCCCGAGCGCAGGGGATGCTGATCCTGCACCAGGGGATTGATCAGGCCCTCGATGACGCCGCCCCCAGCCCCAGCCACCGCCAGGGCCAGCAGCACCAGCCCCACCGATGGGGCAACAGCATAGGCAAAGAGGCCCAGGGCCAGCACTAGGCTGGCAAAACCCAGGCTGCGCGCCTTGCCCAAGCGGCCGGCCAAAAAGCCGCTGGCCAAGAGACTGACCACGATCAAGAGGGAGCGCGCCACCTCCAAGGTGCCGGCAAAGGCGAGGGAAAACTGCAGCTCCTGAGCCAGCACCAGGAGGGTGATCGGAGTAATCGCCGCCGACGAGGCGTAAACACAGAAACCCAGCGCATTGGCCCAATCCAGGGGCCGCATGCGATTCTCGTCAATCACCTCGGTGGCATGGGTCACGCTTTGATCGGAGGGCGGAGGCATAGGCGTGGGGGCACCCTATTGGCACTCAGATCGATGCCATGGGCAGCAGCGGCTGCAGCGCAACACACAGGCCACCATCCGGCACAGCGAGGGGCCAGAAAAAATATAGCCGATTGTTTCCCCAGCCTCGCTCTCGCAACTGGTTCCACCATTTGCTCGGCCATCCGCAAAGCAGGATTGAGATCGTCCGCATAGAGAGTGCCCGTGCTTGCGAAGCTCCATCCCATAATACCATCAGCCAACACCCCCCAGACTGCCATTGCCCTAGGAGTTTATTTCATGCCCACGCCCCCCATCAATTCGGTTGCCACCTCTGAGAATGCCTGGCGGATGTTTCGCATTATGGGGGAATTTGCCGCCGGTTTCCAAGCCCTTGAGGGCCTCTCAAAGGCGGTGGCGATTTTTGGCTCGGCGCGCACCAAGCCCGATCACCCCCACTATCAAGCCGCCCGCGATATCGCCTTCGCCGCCGCGAAGCAGGGATTCACAGTGATTACCGGCGGCGGGCCCGGCATTATGGAAGCGGCGAATAAGGGCGCCAAAGAAGGCGGCGGCCATTCGGTGGGCTTATGTATTCAACTTCCCTTTGAGCAAAGCCATAACCCCTACATTAATCGCGCCGTCGACTTCCATTATTTCTTCGTGCGCAAGGTCTGCTTCCTCATTCGCACGGTGGCGGTGGTGGTTATGCCCGGTGGTTTCGGCACCATGGATGAGGTCATGGAAACGGTCACCCTGGTGCAAACCCATAAGATTAAGCCCATGCCCATCGTGCTTTACGAAACCCCCTTCTGGCAGGGCCTTTTGGACTGGCTGAAAACCACCATGGAAGATCAGCATCGCTATATCTCCCCCGGTGACCTGGATCTCTTCACCCTCGCCGATAGCACCGAGGCCGTCATGCAGGTGATCTCCCAGTGCGATCCCCATTTGGTCGAAGGCGAAGACTTCCAACTCCAGGCCACGTAATTTCCCGATGGCGATGCGGGCCGCACTGCTCGATTTCTTCCTGCCCAGCACTTGCCCCGCCTGCCGCGCTGTGCCGGGGCCGAATATCTGTGGCAGCTGCCTTGCCGAACTCAGCCCCATTCTCCATCCCTGCCCCCACTGCGGCAGCCCACGCTGGGGCGAGGAGGAATCCTGTCCCCGCTGCCATGATGCCGGTTTGCCCAATCTGCGCGGGGTGAGCTGCCTCGCCATCTATGGCGGCACCATGGAACGACTGATTGGTGATGCCAAGGCCGGAGCCAGAGCGCCGGCGGTGGCCGCCCTCGCTCGCTGCCTGGCCCAGGCCAGTGAGCCCCCTGGGCCCATCGATCTGGTGGTGCCGGTGCCCCCCAACCCCGGCCGCCGCGATGGGCCGCACCTAGCCAGCCACTGCGCCAAAGCCCTGGCCAAGGTCCACGGCCTTCCCTTCGCCGCCGCCCTCGTCACCCGCCGGCCAGCGGCGCAGCAACACCTTTTAGAAGCGCGCAGCCGCCAACGGGCGGTGGAAGACCTCTTCGCCCTGCGCCGGGAAATCCCCCCAGGCTGCCGGGTATGGTTGATTGATGATATCCTCACCAGCGGCGCCACCCTCAGCGCCGCCGCCCGCTGCCTACGCCAGGGCGGAGCGCGCCGGGTCTACGCTCGCTGCTTAGCCCGCACCCCCCGCGGCGATGACCCACGGCCCACAGCCGAGGACAGCGAAACGCTGAGCGGGGCCGCTGACTAGCGGGCACCAGCGAACGACCAACGACGAGAAACGGACGACCATAGATAAGAGACAAGCGCCGATACAAGACCGGCGCCAATCGTCCGAGGTCCATCGTCGCCCGCCCCTTATCTCGCCCATCACCAAAGCAGCCGATGCCGCCCCTGAAAAAAAATCAGGCGCAGTGCTCGCCAAAGGCGGCCTGAATGGCGTCGGCGATGTCTTCGGGATGACGTCCCTCAATCTGATGCCGGTGCAGCATCCACACCGGTTCACCATTCTTGAACAGGGCCATAGAAGGGCTGGAGGGTGGGAAGCCCAGAAGGTGCTGACGGACCTGGGCGGTAGCTTCGCGATCCACGCCGGCAAAAACGGTGGTCACCCGATCGGGCTTGGCCGCCGCCTGCTGCAGGGCCAGGGCTAGGCCAGGGCGAGCACCGCCAGCGGCGCAGCCACAGACCGAATTAACCATGACAAAGGTGGTACCGGCGGCAGTCACCGCAGCATCAACGGCGGCGACATCGGTCAGTTCTTGAACCCCGACGCTGGTTAACTCGGCGCGCATGGGATCAGTAAGGGCGGGAGGATACATAGTAGGACTCCTAGGGAACATCAGGGGATTATCTGGTCTCAAGCCGCACTTTGAAGGCGGCCAACTTTGGTCAAGCCATCAGCTATACGGGCAAAGGACCGGTTTGCTTGCTAACCACCTCTGCGCGACTTCATAAAATCAACTAATGGGCACGTCATTTTAAACCAAGCGCAGGGCGTCTTCATCGAATAGCATTGACATTGCGATATTCGCAATATAATGCCAGTGTGCTGACAACCGGTTTAGACATTTTGCGGATTCTTGCCG
Source organism: Planctomycetota bacterium (assembly GCA_007695355.1). Classification (GTDB taxonomy): domain Bacteria; phylum Planctomycetota; class UBA11346; order UBA11346; family UBA11346; genus REDP01. The sequence goes on along the minus strand of REDX01000155.1, from coordinate 6,700 downwards.
AGACAGGGAAGCCCCTCACTGCCACCGCCATTGCCGAGCGGGTGGGCCTGCATGTTTCCAATGTTTCGCGCACCCTGCGGGTACTGAGTGCCCACGGCTATGTGCGCAAGCCCAGCTACCATAGCTTTGCCCCGGATCTGGGGGTGCTGGCCCTGGCCGGGTCGGCGGTCATGCAATTGCCGCTGATCAAGCATTCCCGTGATCCCCTTATCCGCATTGCTGGCAGCAGCGGCCTCCAAGCCACCCTGGCCACCCTGCATCGGGATCAGGTGCTGTATTTGCATCGAGCCCAGCCGAGTGGCCACTGCTTAAGCGGGGTGGCCGGCGGCTTTCCCCTGCACCTCTCGGTGGTGGGCCTACGCCTGCTTATGGATCTACCGGCGAAGGAGGCCCTGGCCGCCCTCGAGCGGGCCCGCGCTCGTTATGGTTGGGAGCGCCCCAGCGCCCGCTGTCCCACCGATCCCCCATCCTGTCTTAAGGCCCTGCCCGGCCTCTGCCGGGACGGGGTGCTGCGCACCGACCACTGGTTAGACGGCAGCGGCTTTGCTGCCGCCGTCAGCATCCATCTACCCGATCAACCGCCTCTCGCCTTGTCCCTTGATGGGCCAGGTGAGAGGGACCACCAAAGCACCCTCCTGCAGGCGGCCGGCCTGCTGAAAACCCACCTCCTGGAGTATCTGACATGAGCATTCAACGCAGCGAATCCTATGACCTCGTCGTCGCCGGCGGGGGCCTCGCCGGCCTCTGCGCCGCCGTCGCTGCCGCACGTAAGGGCCTAGCGGTATGCCTGGTTCACGAACGGCCGGTACTGGGTGGGGTGGCCTCCTCGGAAATGCGGGTCACCGTCCACGGCGCCGCCTGCCACCATGCCTATGGTCGTGAGACCGGGATTATTCACGAACTGTTAGAAGCCGAGCGCGCGGCGAATCATGAAACGGTAAACGAAAACGGCTGGACCAATAGCATCTTCGATCTCTGCTGCTATGATTTGGTGCAGCGTACCCCGGGCCTTACCCTGCACTTAAACACGGTGGTCACCGAGGTACTGATGGAGGCGGGCGAAGCCGCCAGCGTCATGCCCCATACCGAGGCTGGCTATTACGAGCGCCCAGCCTGCGCCCCGGCCCGGCGCATTCGCGGCCTGCGCGCGCGCACCCTTTCGGCGGAAATTGATTGGGAACTCTGCGCCCCCCTCTTCGTCGACTGTACCGGCGATGGACTGATTGCCGATCGCGCCGGCTGCGCCTGGCGCATGGGCTCGGAATCATCCCAAGAAACCGGCGAGCCCCACGCCCCCGAGCAGGCCAGCACCGATACCATGGGCAATTCCATCCATATCCGCGCCCGCCAGATGGGCCGGCCCTGCCCTTTTACCCTGCCGGAGTGGGCGCACCACTACGATGATGCAAGTTTTTTCTACGAACAGGGTCGGGTTCCGCACGATCCCCATGGCGGATATTGGTGGATCGAAATCGGCGTCCCCTGGCATACCATTCACGATAATGAAACCATTCGCCACGAGTTGACCCGCCACGCCCTGGGGGTGTGGAATTGGATGAAAAACCACGATCCCAAAATGAGGGAGCTCTGTGCAAACTTTGCCCTCGACTTTATTGGCCAAGTACCGGGCAAACGAGAGAGTCGGCGCATTGTTGGTCGCCATTGGTTGACCGAAAATGAACTGCAGGCGCGCACCGATTTCCCCGATGAAATCTGTCACGGCGGCTGGTTTGTGGATCTCCATACCCCCGGCGGCCTCCTCGCCCCCACTTCTGAGCCGGCCAGCGCCGAAGGCTATGCTGCCGACTCCGAATACGCCGCTAAATCCTATATCGGGCCCTACGGCATTCCCCTGCGCAGTCTCATCGCCCGGGATGTAGATAATCTCTTTATGGCCGGTCGCTGCCTCTCAGCCACCCGCGCCGCCCTCGGTACGGTTAGGGTGATGGCCACCACCGCCCTCATGGGCCAGGCGGTGGGCAACGCCGCAGCCCTTGCCCTGCAGCACGGTCTGCCGGCCCTGGCCGAGGACGCGGCTGCCGGCGGGCCGCTGATTCGCAGCCTGCAGCAGCAGCTTCTCCGCCAAGGCGTATTCCTGCCCCACCGTCGTAATCAAGATCAGCATGACCTAGCTCGTAAGGCCAGTGCCAGCGCATCTTCTTCTGCCCAATTACACGGCCTTGGCCACGAGCAGGGCTGGCAGGAAAATGGTCTCCTCCATAATCGCCCCAATCAGCGCTGGATCGATCTGACGGTGGAACCGGCGCAGATTATCGCCGTCGATGGCGGCCCCCTGAAGGCCCTTTCCTTATATATGGAAAATCGCGGTTCGACGGTGGTGACGGTGCCGCTTAGCCTGACAGCGATGGAAAACTTCTTCGACTACCAACGGAGCGGAGTCGGTGAGCTAGCCAAGGGACAAATCTCCCTGCCCCCAGGCCGCCACTGGTTGCGCTGGGAATTGGGACTTGATGCCTGCCCCCAAGGCTATGTCCGCTTATTGGCAGGGTCCGTGCCGGAGGTGGCCTGGTCCCTAGCCGGCCACCGCCTGGCCGAGCACGCTGCCCAGCGCCGTATCTCCCCCAGCCGCATGCGCAGCCTGCACCAATGCCTCGCCTTCCGCTGCGAACCGGCGCAGGAGGTGTGGCGGGCGGATCAGGTGGTCAGCGGCCGCACCCGCCCCGGCCGGGGGCCCGAGTGCTGGCGCTCTGATGCCGGAGCTGGCCTACCGGCCTGGCTGGAACTGCGCTGGGATCGGCCGCAATCCATCGGACGAGTAGAGCTCACCTTCCCCGGCCAGCTGCGCCACGAGGTGCATGCCGAGCCCCCCTTCTTCGCCTGCGCCGATATCGCCCAGGATTATCGCATCCAAAGCCTTAACCAGGCCGGCGAATGGCAGGAGCTTCTCCACATCCAGGGCAATCGCCAGCGCCGGCGCGACCACGACTTACTAATTCCGTCAGAAGTGCAGGCCCTACGTCTACTCATCGATGCCACCGGTGGCAGTCCCCAGGCCGCGCTGAGCGAAATCCGCTGCTATGCACCAGGCAGCTAATGACGATTGGGGTAACTCGGGCAAGCCATAATAGGTGAAGGACGAATAACCTCCTTCACCTATCATCCCGGCCCAAGCCTGATTACAGCCCCCGAATTAGCACAAGGCCTTGGGCAATTCCAATACCGCAGACCAAGGTCCGCAGCGGCCCCAAATATCGCGCGCCCGCACCCGGTAGCTGCCCTGGGCGGGGCGGGTTTCATGGACATGGCGCCAAACCGCATCGAGACTACCGGCATCGCTTAATAGCTGCCAATCGGAATCAACCGAAGGACGATGGGCCACCTCATAACCCCAGAGATCTCGACGCTTAAGGGGATCCCAGCGTAAGAGCACCTGTTCACCGGGGCCGCGCCCAGGCCAGCGAGTATAGGTGAGGCTGGTGACCGCTTCCGGCGCTGAAGCCCCGGGGGGACTCAGCAGCAACAAATGCACCGCGTGCACGCGGATATCCAGGGCAATGCCGGATTGACTATCCTCAGCGTTCAGATCCCGGGGCGCATGAACCATGGGTAATTCTTCGCTCTCGCGCATCTTGACAAAGGTCTGCATGCCCCGCTGCTGGGTACCGGGATCCAAGGACCAACCCTTCTCGGGGAATTCAAAATGCCCGTCTTCGCACCAGCGATTGTAAGGGTGGGGGTAATCATCGCTCACTGCCCACTGGGCAAGGCGCCAGCCCTTGAGATCCACCCCCTGCAGATGCAAACGACAAGCTTCTCGCCCGTGAGCACGCACCGCGTCATCATGAAGTATTACGGCAATTGCAATCTGATCACCGGCACGGGTGGCAATGCATCGCAACCGCGGGTCAGCATCACCTGAAATATCCACCGCAAGGCGCTCATCGCCGAGCAAACCCAGGGCAGTGGCGAGATTGAATACAGGCTTTTTAATAAGTTCGAATTTCCCGAGATCGCGATCTTTATCGGCGCCAAAGCAGGCAAATTGTCCGCGCTGGCCGAAGGCACCGATAAAGCCATGGTCATTACCAAGGAAAGACACCGTGGGGCCATCAGCTTCGTCCTGCCAGGCCAGGTGCTCAGCCATGAGATTAGCAGCAAAGCTGGCATGATAGGGCCAAGCACGCCAAGTTTGGTTGCGATCCCAGCCCACCAAAGGATCGCATTCGTTATTGATATAAGGCCGATCACATAAGGCTGGATGGTGTTCGCGCAGCCAAGCCCAATCAGCCCGGCTCTCGTTCATGAGGCGGGTGGTAGAGGCGTCTACCAATTCATCGGTCCAGGCTCCGCCCTTCTCGTGGACACTAATGAAATCAATGCGCACTCCCCGTTCACCGGTGAACCAATTCACCCCCTGATCGCAGTGCTTCATTAATTCACAGAAGGTTTCCGAACGTGGTTCGGCAGTACCTGGGCCACCAAAACGAATGTTTAGATCCACGTCCTTAAGGCCCTCTGAACAGGCATCGTAATAATTAAGGAAGCCCTGCACGCCCCACTTCCACCATTTAAGATCTGGCTCATTCCAGGTTTCAAAGTACCATTCGCGCACCGTCTCGATGCCATAACGGTCAACCACATGTTGAGCTAAATCGCGAATTAAACGACGCCAAGCGTGCACTTGGAGGGGGTTCTCGAAATCCGTCCACCAGTCACCTGGATTCCCCATGAGTTCAAAAAATGGATACAGCCCGTTTTCGTGCATGAGATCCAAGCCCTCATCGAGACGACTCCAATTATACACCGGATCATCGGTGCCAAAGCCCTCACCGCTTACCAAGTCCAGCATATAGTGGATGCGGAAAAATCGCATGCCGCCGTTGGCTACCGCCCCATTTAGGATCAAAGCCTGCCGCATGGCGGGGGTCAGCAGCAAGCGGGCCGGCGTAAAGCCGGTGCTGCGCCACTCCATCTCCAAGGGTCCTAGAGTTTGATCGGCGCGGATATTTAAGGCGGCAGGCATGGTATCATCTCCTCGATGTCTGTGAGCGGTGCAGTCTATCACTCTACTCCACCACTGTCTTGAGATAAACGCCGGAGATTTTTGTCTATTTTGGAGATTGCCTCAGCTCGTTTAAAGTGGCATCTTGCCATCCATCTGCGGTTAGCTGTCCCATACTATCGAAGTCCGGGGCCAAAACGATTCCACGCCTCGCTTCACTATCCATCGCGCGCCGGCGCCAGGCCGCAGGACCACTGCCAAGGGCCAGCGAAAAACGGCGGGTAAAATGGTGCACGGTGCGAAAGCCACAGCGCTGGGCCACCGCTTTGACCGGATAATCAGAATAGCGCAAAAGCTGACATGCCAGGGCCAGACGCTCCCGCAGCACTATTTGGCACGGACTCATGCCAATAATCCGATGACAGCACTCGGCCAAGTGTCGATAGGAATAGCCGCAGCCCGTGGCCAGATCCTCAGCACTCAAGGGACCTGCCAGATCGGAGCGAATAACGTCTAAAAGCCTCCGAATCAGGGGGTGCTCAGCGCCAGCGGTGGCAGTGGGCGCCACTTCAGGCGCTACCGCCGTGGAAACACTTTCATCGGATGCTAATTTCCAAAGCACATGGGTTAGGCATGCCGCAGTTCGAGGCCCGGCCCAAGATCCACGAGCGGCCCGCAGGGCATCTCCGAGTCCCACGTGTAAGGCATCAGTCGCCACCGCGACCCCAGCAGCCGACGTATAAACTGCGGCCAAATCCGGGTCATGGATCCGGAACTTAATATCGAGGGTGGTTATCCCCTCGGTACAGATCAAACCATGACGCAGACCTGGCGGCAGGCAACAACACTGGCCGGCGCGCAGGGGCTCCTGGGCATTATCAAGCAACCACTGCCCACGCCCTTTCAGCACCAGCATTAACTGGGCAAAATCATGGGTGTGCTGCTGCACCACCTCCCCATTATGGTAGGCGAAACGGGCAACCCAGAGCACGGTAACCGGATAATCCATCGGCTATAAGCCTGCCCCGCAGCCCCATGAACACAAGGCGCAGGGCAAGGAGAGCGATCGCCTCATTGCAGACGGCAAGATCGCCTAGCTCGTGCTCTACAGCGCCAGCGCTTCCGTCCTGTCCACGAAATACATTCATTATGTTCGGGACGGTGTACTAGAGGGCGCCTCTAAAAACTCACCGAATAAGGCTGATTTGCTTCGCAAGTCCTTTATTATCAATGCCGAGCTGGGGCTCGGCGTTCCCAGGGGTGAGTTTATAGAGACGCCCTAGAGATATTCGCACCAATAGGCAGCGCATTCCATCGCCTCGACGCTAAAACCGCTATGGGCCGCAACCTCGAAGCTTGAGCCCTGGGCATAGAGTTGCCACTCCGCACTGCCGTCGAGGCAGATGCGTAGGGCGCCGCTAACCACCGTCATGCGCTCGGCGGCCTCGATGCCAAAATGATAGCTGCCCGGGGCAATCACCCCCACCGTCTGCCGGCGGCCGTGGCGGGCAAAGCCCACCGATTGCACTTGTCCTTCGAAATAACTGCTGGGGTTAAGCATGCCAAGTCTCCTCATGGGCTGCCGAAATGATGGCGGAGGACGCTAGTGCACCGGCCGCAAAATAATAGTGACCTGTCTGCGCCGGGCGAAGCCCCCTCATGGCGGATAGCGAGGGGGGGGGCAATGGCATTAAGCGTTTGAAAGGTTTGCCACTTTGGACGCTCCCCATCCGTGGC
>REDX01000198.1 GCA_007695355.1 Planctomycetota bacterium | reverse complement strand
GATTGAGTAGATTATTGGGTCAGCGATGTGCGATCTTTGTGCAGTTATTGCTTGGACGTGTTTCGCCTCTGGGCATGGCAGTCTTGGCATAACCCTCTTCGGTATATAAGCACTTGGATATTGCCCTTATACGGGGCTAACTAATCTCAAGCATTGGTATACTTACCTTATGACCAATCGCCACGCCACTACCAATAGCTATGCGCCATCCAAGATGCCAACGCGGCATATTGGGGCAGCGCCGACGCCGTCGGGGCTTTCACCGGTATCCTCGTCCTGGTCTCACTCCGCTATCGGCCTGCCTGATGTCTTGCAGAGTTACGCCCAAAATCGCCGCAGTGGAACGCTGGTGGTCTACCGTGCCCGTCAGCCCCATTTTTTAGGCCTGCGTCAGGGTCATATCGTATTTTTAACCGGAATCCCTGCGGGTAGTCTCTTGCGGGCATTGGTGTGGACGGGATCACTGACGGTTGATAAGGCCAATGCTCTGGCGGCAAAGCTGCCCCAGGATGATGCCGAGGCAGCGCGCGAGATTTTAGATGAGGAGTTGGTGAGCGCTGCTGCGGTGATCGATGCCCTTTCCTGTCTCGTTGAAGAAACCTTTCATGAGGCATTTATCGAGCAGAGCCCAGAATGGGATCTCGCCGCCGAAGAGCCCCAGGACGATTGGGCCCGCGTTCAAGAACATATAGGGCTCTCCATTGGTATTAGTAGTTTGCTGATGGAATTAATGCGTCATCGCGATGAATACCAGGCGCTCTCAAGCCCCTTGGGTGACCCTTATGATTTACCGTTGCTTGCGCGTCCGCAGCAGGTGGCAGATATTTCTGATGAAGATCAGCTTCGCATCGCACATTTGGTGGATGGCCAACGGCCGGCTTGGCGAGTGATTATAGACAGCTGGATGGTGCCTTCACGGGGGCGCATGGGCTTAGCCTATCTCTTGGATAGTAATATTGTCACCCTTGCCGATGGTGACCAGGTATTGGCTCGTGCTCATCAGTGCCGGCAATCCGGTATGGACGAGGATGCGATTGGTTTTTATCGCCGCGCCTTTGCCCTTGGGGCCGAACAGCCAGCTGCCCGCTATGAATTGGCCCTTCTTCTCGCCGGGCAAGAGGGCAGTGAGCGGGAAGCTGCTGCCGCTTTTTTCGAGAGTGCTTCAGAACTTGAGGCGATTAATCCCGAGCAGGCAATCCAGGCTTATCGTCAGGCCTGCAGGTTGGGCTCTGAGCCTCGGGTTTGCCGTCGCCGAGAAGCCATTCTTGCTGAGCAATTGGGGCGACGAGAGGATGCTCGAAGAGCAATGTGGGAACTCGTCGAACACCTGGAAAAAGATGGCGAATTCTCCGAAGCCTTGCGTTGCTTTAGCGAGGTGGAGCCTTACGAAACGGATCGTTTATTGCTGCTTTCTCGTCAGGGGGATTTGGCGCAACGGGTTGGAGATTATCCCAAAGCGCTGACGTGTTGGGACGAATTGGAGCACCTGCTAGATCATGATCAACAGTCCGAAGCCCTGGCAAAAGTTCACTCTCGTATTCTTGCAATCGATCCTGGGCGCTGTGACACCGCCCTTTATCATGCCCGCCATGTTGCCCGCCAGGGCAATGGCGAAGCTGCTGCCGAAATTATACGGGCAGCACTCGCTGCCGCCGGAGCTCAGATCGATCCGGATTTGGCTATCGACTGCCATGAATTTCTCGCGGAGGTTGATGCCCAGGATGCTGAGAATCGCCAGTGGTTAGCTCGTTCTTACCGTTCTCGCGAGGATCGGCAGGGGGCGGTGCGACAATTGCGCATGCTGGTAGAATCTCATCGCGAGGCTGGGAATCGGCAGGGTTTAATCGATGCTTTACGCGAATTGGTAGAGCTTGATCCGTTACAGCACGCGGCTGCACGTTCGCTGAGCCGGCTATACGATGAAGACGGTATGGTTGAAGCGAGTCTCGGCATTTGGCGGCAAACCATTGATGCCACGTTGGCTAAAGGTGAAGCCCAATTGGCGGTAGATTTGGGTGAGGAAGCGGTGGGCATTCACCCCCTGGCAGTGCCATTGCGCCTGCTTTTGGTAAAGGGGGCGAATCGACTTGGACACAAGGATACGGCCATTCGCCACTGCCTTGCGGCGGCCCAATTGGCCCGGCTGGCAGGTAAGCACCTTCTGGCCAAGCAGTGCTTACAGCAAGCGCTGCCGGTATTGGGAGACGATGTTGGGGTATATGCCGAATTAGTCGATCTCTTGGCGCAGAGTGCAGACGAAGAATTGCCGGCCTGTCTTGCTGCTGCTTGTGAGGCGGCACTAAAGACGGGAAATTATGGGCTGGCCGCCCGCTGGGCCGAATCATGGGTTCAGGCCTTGCCGGCAGGGGTTGATCAAATTCCCGCCCGTCAGCGTCTGATTCAAGCCTATATCCGTTCGGGTCAGCATGTTCAGGCCCAGGCCACGGCAGAACATCTCGTCGACGATCTTTTAACCCAGCAGCGCCGAGACGAAGCCCTTGCCCTGCTACAGGGTTTGATGGGACATTATCCTCGCTCAAGCAACCTTTTAACCATCCTCGCTCGCTGTCAGCGTGACGCCGGACAAAAACGCCCGGCCATTCAGTCCTTTCTTTCCCTTATCCAATTGCTGCAACAGGAAGACCGCATTAAAGAAGCCGAGGCCCTACTTCACGAACTTGAGCGACTGTTGGCCGACGGCGAGGTTGTGGCCCGTTTGCGCCGCCAGCTTGCCAATGGCGAGGCGGTGAGCTGGTAAGCGATTGCTGCGCTTTTTGCGGACGACAATCGACCAAAGCCAATGAAGGCCTGGTTTAGTCGTCGTGCAGGTTAGCCTTAGCTTCTGCCACTACCGCGGCGGCCACCACCTGGGGAACCCGGGCATCGAAGACGCCAGGAATGACGTATTCTGGGCAGAGTTCGGCCGGGCTAATGCAGTCGGCAATGGCCCTGGCGGCGGCCATTTTCATGCCCTCGGTAATGGTGCGGGCGCGGCAATCCAAGGCGCCGCGGAAGATCCCGGGGAAGCAGAGCACATTATTAATCTGATTGGGGTAATCGCTGCGCCCGGTGGCCATCACGGCAACGTGGGGGGCGGCCTCCTCCGGCATAATTTCGGGCACCGGGTTGCTCATCGCGAAGACGATCGGGTCCTTTGCCATGGTGGTGAGATCGCTGGCGGTGAGTAGCCCCGGGCCAGAGAGCCCGACAAAGACGTCAGCCCCGGCGAGCACCTCTTTGAGGCTGCCGGTGACGCGGTTGAGATTGGTCAGCTCAGCAAAACGCTGTTTCTCTATGTTCATATTCTCGCGGCCCTGGTAGAGCGCGCCTTGGCGATCGCAGCCGATGATTTCACGGATGCCAAGATCGCGCATCATATCCATGCAGGCGGTGCCGGCGGCGCCGACGCCGGCCATCACCACCCGCACTTCTTCGGGTTTTTTTCCGACCACGCGCAGAGCGTTAATCAGGCCCGCGATCATGACCACCGCGGTGCCGTGCTGATCGTCGTGGAAAACCGGAATATCGAGTTCTTCCCGCAGGCGGCGTTCGATCTCAAAGCACTGGGGGGCGGCAATGTCCTCGAGATTAATGCCACCAAAGCCGGGGGCGATGGCTTTGACCGTGGCGACGATTTCATCGACCTCATGGCAGTCCAGGCAGATCGGCCAGGCGTCGATATCGGCGAAGGCTTTGAAGAGTTGGGCTTTGCCTTCCATTACCGGCATCGCCGCTCGGGGGCCAATATTGCCGAGCCCCAGCACCGCCGTGCCATCGCTAACCACTGCCACCGAATTACGCTTGATGGTGAGGGAATACACCCGCTCCGGATCCTCGTGGATGGCAGTGCAGATCTTCGCCACGCCGGGGGTGTAGGCGATAGAGAGATCGTTGCGGGCTTGCAGCGGTATCTTCGACTGCATGCTAATTTTACCGCCAAGATGCAGCAGGAAAACACGGTCGGAGATATTAACCACTTTCACCCCCGGCTGTGTCGCCAGCTCGGCAAAGAGGGCTTCGGCAATTTCTGGGGTGACTCCGTCGAAAGTAATATCGCGCACCAGGTGATCTTCGGCCACGCGCACAATATCAATGGCGCCAATATTGCCGCCGCGCGCGGAAATGGCACCGGTGACCTTGGCCAGTCCTCCCTGCTGATTGGGGATGTGGAGGCGGATGGTGTAGGATCCGCGGGCGAGGGAGCTAGACATGGTGGCGGGCTTTCTGCTGCAGAGGCCGGAATTAGTGAGGCTAGGAGGGGGAGGCCGCGGAAGGCGGCTGGCCTCCCCCCATCCAGCGATTTATCGAGGGACCTGCCTCAAGGAAGGCCTTGAGCAATGGTGTCGGCAGGGCATCTATGGTGTGAAACCATGACATAGCCATCTCAAAGAATTCAGCCAGAGCCTGCATGCGTTCAACGGTATACCGATCCTCGGGTGCGGAGTCTTGCGCATTCGCCTCCCGCAGCAATTCCAGGGTGGGGCTGACTTCCCGTTGCAGGCGGATTCTGGCAATGGTCCGGAAGAGCGTCCAAGGATCGGTTTCGGTGATGAAATAATCACGGCGATCACCCACTTGATGCTGAACCCGTACAATCCCCCAGCCCTGCAATTCGCGCAGGGAGGTGGAGATATTGGAGCGGGCAATGCCCAGGGTGTCGACGATATCCTCGGCGCTTAAGGGCTGTTCGCTGGTCAGCAGCAGGGCGTGGATCTGCGCCATGGATCGATTGATGCCCCAACGGCTGCCCATTTCACCCCAGTGAAGGATAAAGCGCTGGCGCAGGGGGCTGAGCGTGGTCATGGCGGGTTTGAAATCCTAGAAAAGCGTCAGCTGTTCGCCCATGGCTGAATCGAGATCGATATCATGGGCGTAGGGGGTGTAGGTCTCGTCCCATTTCCGCTGGTAGACGATATCGGCGAAGGCTTTGAGATTGCTGCAGTCGGCCTTGCAATAGGTGACAAGACGTTCGTAAGCCTCGCGGTCTCCATTCTTCCAGGCACCCCAGAGGATAACCGCTTCGTTGCCGCGCATATCGGCAATGTCGGCGGCACGGGCGATACCCAAGGTTTTTTCCATATCCTTGAGTCCGCCGCTTAAGCCGAGGCTGCGGGCTGGCCACATGAGATCGATGTGGGGTTGCTCAAGACGATAGTTTTGCGGGCGAAAATGCTTCTCGATAAAGGGGATGTCAAAGCTGATGCCATTGAAGGTTACCACGAGGCGGTAGGCCTTGATGGCTTCCGTATAGCGACTGAGGGATTCATCGCCGGGTAGCGGGCGATCGGCGACGAAGGCCCGTTCGGTGCTACCATCGGAGACGCCGATAACGGTAATTTGGTCAAAGCCTGGGGTGCGTCCGGTGGTTTCGATGTCGAGCAGGGCCACTTCATGCGGCTGGCAATAGCCCACCCAGAGGCGCCAGGTTTCCTTCTCCGGCCAATGGTTGCGAAACCACAGGTGATCACCCTTATCCAGGGCCGCCTGGGCCTGCTCGACGGCGGCCATCAATTTCCGCATGCGGGCATCACCAATGGCATCGGCGGCTTGTCCGGGGTGCTTGCGCAGGGCTTCCCAGGAGGTGACCCCCCGAGCCCAGAGGCTGCGTTCAAGTTCTGTGGTGAGGCCATCGGCGAAGATGAAGCTGCGCTGCAGCATGCGCGTCTCCAGGGGGAGCAGGGGTTGAAGGTGGTGATGGTGGGGAGGGGGGGGAGACGGGCAACCCCGGGCTGTGCCACCCTGCAATGGCTGCCACGGTGGCTAGTGGTCTGCGCCAGAAATCCTGCAACCTATCCTTGCCGCACAACGCCGTCTTCTGCGTTGGGATTTCCTCGATGTGGCGCTGCCACACCGTCGTCATCCCGCCTTGAATCCAGCATTCCGGGGCTGCGGATA
>REDX01000232.1 GCA_007695355.1 Planctomycetota bacterium | reverse complement strand
TTTTTCCGCATTAAATAAGCCGAAACGATTTATTTGCGATCACGGAACGGCATTGACCCCAGGGCCACCGGGCATCGACGTGCTCGCTTACTGCACAGCGGAAAACGAGTGACGCGAGACTAATTCAATGCGATATGATCGCTTGCGGCGCTGGGCAAAGGCCTGCTGCATGGATCTCAGCCTTTAGGGGGCGGTGGTTTTTTGGCTGTTTTTGCGCTTATTGGCGGCGGGATTTGGTTGGAGGTTTTCGAGTTCGCGGGCGAGGCGGCGGCCGCTAAGGCCGCGTTGTAGGAGTTCTTTGCGCTTGGCTGGTTTCAACTCGAGGAGGCCGCGTTCGATTATGCGGGCTTGGCGGACGCGCTTGCGCCAGGAGACGAAGGCCCAGATGCCGAGGCCACTAATGATGAGTCCGGGGGCAAATAAAAGGCTGTGGTAGACCAGCATGCGGTAGTGGTCAATGTCGCCGGAATAGAAGACATTGCCGAGGAAGCGGCGAAAGCCGCGACCACGATTTTCGCGCAGGGTGAGCTCAATGTGCACCGCAAAGGCGATGAGCCCGGCCCCACCTGCCATCAGCAATATGGCGAGTAGGCGCAGTTTCCACATGTGAACAGTTTACCACCACTTGGCCTGGCAGGCAAGGCGGGCTTCTTCTCCTGTTGATCGTTTCCCATTTAACTACCATGGTGATAGGGGTGCCCGGCGAGGATGCAGCCGGCGCGATAGATCTGCTCAACCATCAGCAGATGGGCGAGGCGGTGCGGAAAGACCATGGGGGAGAGGCTGATACGGGTCTGGGCGGCGGTGGCAAAGTCGGCATCGTGGCCATCGCCGTCGCCAATGGCGATGCAGAGATCGCCGTGCAGCATGCTCCAACGGGCTAGCTGTTGCGCGAAGGCTTCGCTGCTGAGGCAGTCGCCGCGCTCGTCGGCAAGAATGCGCCAGGCGCCTTCGGGCCAGCGGGGTTTGTTTTCTTCGCGGATATCGAGTTGACCGTACCGGCGGAAGCGTTTGCGGTATTCCTCGCACATGGCGCTAATGGTGGGATCGCGCAAACGGGCGCGCTGAAGCAGGGTGATGCGCATGGCGCCGACTTAATCCCGCTGCTGCGGTAGTTCCCCGGCGTAATAGGCCTGTCGCCAGGCTTGGAAATTGCCGGCTTCAATGGCCTCGCGCATGGCCGCCATGAGCTCTTGGTAGAACCACAGATTATGGAGGGAGCAGAGGGTTTCGCCGAGGCTTTCGCCGGCGAAAAGAAGGTGGCGCAGGTAGGCCCGGCTAAAGCCACCGCGGCAGGCGGGGCAGGGGCAGGAGGCATCGATGGGATAGCGATCTTTACGGTAGCGCTTGTCTTTGAGCCGCATTTTTCCACGCCACGAGAAGACGGTGCCCTCGCGTCCGTAGCGGGTGGGGACCACACAGTCGAACATATCCATGCCGCGGGCCACCGATTCGATGAGGTCTTCGGGGTGGCCCACACCCATGAGGTAGCGGGGGCGATCGGCGGGGAGGAGGGGGGCGGTGTGGCCAACGATGCGTTTGAGCTCTTCGTGGCCCTCGCCAACGCTGACCCCGCCAATGGCAAAACCAGGCAGGGGCAGGCTGCAGATATCCGCCACTGCCTGTTCCCGCTCGGCAAGGAAGAGGCCGCCCTGAACGATGCCAAAGAGGTGCTGGTGCTTGGCCAGGGGCACACTCATACAGCGTTCGAGCCAGCGTTTGGTGCGTTGGCAGCTGGCGGCGACGTAGGGCTGAGTGGCGTCCGGTTCGATGCATTCGTCAAAGGCCATGACGATGTCAGCACCAAGACTGCGCTGGATTTCCATCGAACGCTCGGGGGTGAGGACGGTTGGCGCACCGGCGCTTTGAAAGCAGAAGGTGACGCCTTCCTCGCTAATTTCCCGGTCTTTGAGGCTAAAAACCTGGAATCCTCCGGAGTCGGTGAGGATGGTGCGGTCCCAGCGCATGAGCTGATGCAGGCCGCCATGACGTTCAACTAAGGCAATGCGCTCGTCATTGCCCATGTGATAGGTATTGGCCAGTACCACTTCGGCGCCGGTGGCTGCTACCTGGTCGGGGAGGACGCCTTTGACCGTGGCTTGGGTTCCCACCGGCATAAAGGCCGGCGTTTCTACCGAGCCATGGCTGGTAGTAAATCGACCCCGTCGGGCGGCACCGTCCTCAGCGATGAGGGTGTAGTTGAGGCCTGAGCTCACGCGCTGATTTTATAGGCCGATTCACGCAGGCCGGCAAGCAGGGGGTCTAGTTTTTCATCTACCACCACCGCATTGAGGATGCGGTTGCGGGTTTGAATGCCCACCCATTTCTCAAATACCCGCACTCGGCCGTGGGCGATGGATTGCTGGAATTCGTCTTCGGTCACCGGCAGCAGGTCTTCGACATCCGTGGCTGGAGCGTTGAGGCTGGAGGGCTTGGCGCGGAAGGATTTGGTGGCGGCGCGGCTGGGGCTGCGTGGGCTGGCGCTGGCCGCCGGGGCCGGGGCCGGGGCTGGAGCCGGGGCGCTGGGCGCCTTGGCCGGGGCCACCGGTTCGAGATCTGCCAAGTCATCGAAAATCCCGTCGCTGCTTTGGGGCTCAGGGGCCAAAGCGGCGGGCTCGGGCTGGAATTCGAGATCAAGCACCTCTTCGACTTCTGCCTTAGCTGGTTCAAGCTTAGGCTCCGGCTCAATGGGGCTGGTATCCGTAAGGTCTTGAAAAATATCCTCGCTGGAGGGCCCAGCGCTGGTTGGCTCCCATTCAGCGGCAGGTTCAAGCATTGGCTCTGGTGCATCGATGGGCTCAAGGGCCACTGGCTCGATCAAAGCAGGGGCCACTTCGTCGCCATCGCCAAGCAGGTCGTCAATGTCAGCGATATCCATGAAATCATCCATGGCTGCCGGTTCGCTGGCGGCGGCAGGAGCGGGGGCTGGTGGCCGGGCAGCTGGCGGGCTTGCCTTGGCCAGTTGCTGGGTGGCGCTGCCCTGAGCTGCGGGCAGATCCTGGCTGAACATCCGACTGCCATCGGAATCGGGGATACTAGCCGCGGCACCCTCGCCGCCGAAGTATTTGGCGATGCCCCCTTCGATCTCCGAGCGGGAAGCAACCACCTTTTTAATTTCAAGGCCGGTTTTCGATTCGAGGTGGCGAATCGCCTCTTCGTCGAGGGGATTGACCATGGCGAGGTTGAGAATGCTGCCCAGTTTATCCACTGGCAGCACACCAAAACGCCGCGCATCATCGACCGAGATGGTGCTCAAGGCCTTTTTGCGAATCTCGTACTTATCGACCTTGAGATGGGGCACCCAGCATTCTTTGGTAAGGGCGCTTACCATCGCCTCTTCGGTGATCACGCCTTGGCGCACCAGGGCGGCATCGAGGGCTAATCCTTGGTCATAGGCAAGCTGCTGGGCTCCTTGAGCTTGCTCGGGGCTGATAAGTTGGGCCTTATCAATTAAAAACTCTAGCAGGGCGGCATCGCCGGTGCGGCTGGGGCCATCGGCGGAGGTGGCGGCGTTGAGGTCTCCCTGGAAATCGAGATCGGGAACCTCGTTGACTGGCGCCGGGGCAGGAGCCCCAGGCCGACGCGGCGGCGGCGGCGGGGCATCAACAAAATCATCAAGCTGGAGGACTTCTTCATCGGCGGGCGATTTGGCTGCCGGCCGCGCCTGCGGCGGGCGCTTTACTTGGGGCTCGGGACTGCGGGCCTTGGTGCCGCCTGGGGCAGCCGCCGGTTTCGCTGCACCGGGCTGCACAATACGACGCGAGCGCCGGGCGGTGGTTGGTTTCTCCCGATCCTTCCCCGGACCTTTTTGCGCGTCATCTTTTTTACCGCCGAATAAACCCATGATGTTCTCTCTCTCTCAATAATTCTTTCGTTGTTCCGCCGTCCGGTGTTTGCTGAGCGGTTAGGCTCAGCCCTGCAAAGCAAAGAGCCAGTAGTCCGGCATGCTACCAAGCCGGCCAAAAATAGCCGGGTAAATATCCCCTACCGTGCCAACTGGGGTAGAGCCGCAGGACCATGATTACCATGGCGGCAAAGCCTCAAGGCGACCGGCGCCGCGGCAATTCCACAGTATCACACTCATGGCAACCCCCCAGTGCAAGGGGCAGATAGGGACGGCAGGTGACACTGTGCGCTTCAATGGGTATGGCACAGCCATGAGCATGCTTGACAGGTGGCGGCCTGCGCCTTCTCCTTAGCGCTCCACCGCCCACGCCGTCGCTGACTCCGGAAAGCTGCCACTCGGCTGACCGTATTGTCCGGTTGACCGCGCGCGGCGGGGTGGATGCTTCTGTCCACCTTCTACGGGGAGTACTCATGGCCGTTTTGAATTTCGATATCAAGGATGTTGCACTCACTGCTGGTGGTGAGGCCAAGGCGGTCTTCCTGAGTGGCAGTATTGATGCCAGCACCAATCAGGTATTTGAGAGTCAGCTCAACGATATCTTAAGCGCCGGGACCAACCGGGTCATGCTGGTGCTCACCAACGTCAAATACATTAACTCCACTGGCCTGGGCACGATTGTCAAATGCGTTGACAACTTCCGGGATTCGGGCGGCGATATTAAATTGGTTGGCGTGCCCACGAAGGTGATTGCGCTCTTCGAGATGCTCGGCCTGCTCGCCCTCTTCGAAACCTATGACACCATCGATGATGCGGTTGCCAGCTTTGGTGAATCCGGTGAGGCCGCCGCGCCGGCTGCCCCCACCGCGCAATTTCCCATTCAGTTTAAGCACCCCAAGAGCGGTATGGCCCTCAATGTCACCCAGCCCGGCCGCTTTAAAGATCCCCGTTCCGGCGATTATTTTTCCGTCGACACCGAGGGCAAGATCGAGTTTTACGAGATGTCCAAGGTCAAAATGGTGGACATTAAGCTTCCCTGCGAAGAGCATTATGGCGAATCTCTGCTCAATCTGGTCGAGGCGGTTACCACCTCCTGTGGCCTGGCCACCATCGCTGCCGAAATCACCGCTGCGGTGAACCTAGCCTGGACCGCGGTCTCCACCAATGCCAACGATGCCTTGGAAACCTGCTCGGCGATTATCGTCGGTGATCAGAATAAGATCCAGGTTGGTTTCCTCAGTTATGGCACCGCCCTTACCATGAAAAAGGACGATCCGGTGCTGGTAGGTTTGGGCAATAAGCTTGATGAAGTTAAGCACGTTGATCTGCCCAACCACGGCCACCTGCTGACCCTGGTCAAACTCGCCAAGCGCTGATTCTGCCTTGGGGCCTTGAATGGAGCAGCACACCTGGATGGAGGAGGCCCTGGCTGAGGCCGCCGCCGCTGCCGCCATTGGCGAAGTCCCCGTAGGAGCGGTAGTGGTCTGCGAGGGTCGGATTATCGGCCGCGGACATAATCGCTGCGAAATCGACCACGATCCCACCGCCCACGCTGAAATGCTGGCCCTGCGCGCCGCCTGTGCCGAAATCGGCGATTGGCGCCTGGAGGGCTGCAGTCTCTACGTCACCCTTGAGCCCTGTCCGATGTGCATGGGCGCCTGCCTGAATGCCCGTATCGCCCGCGTGGTCTATGGCGCCAGCGAGCCTAAGGCCGGCGCCTGCGGCAGCGTGGTGGACCTCCGCAGCCCCCCGGGTTTCAATCATCGCCTCGAAGTTTGTGGCGGCATTGGCGCTGAAGCGTCAGCCGCCATGCTTAAAGACTTCTTTCGCGCCCTGCGCCGCAAGCGCCAGGCCCCGGCAGAGCCAGGTTAACCAATCCATCGCCGGCGCGCGCCTGGATGGTTGCACCGCCGCTACTGCCCCCTAGCATTCCCGACCTCACGGCCGAGTGGCGGAATTGGCAGACGCGCTAGATTCAAAATCTGGTTCTCGCAAGGGAGTGTGGGTTCGAGTCCCACCTCGGCTATTTACATCGAGGGGGCAAGCCCCCTCGGGCTCCCCCGGTCCGCACTCGCCTAGGCTCGTGC